>CAIVNT010000225.1 GCA_903907305.1 uncultured Ignavibacteriota bacterium | reverse complement strand
TTAATGAAGAAAGCATTTTCCATTGCGCGAGTTGCATCGAAGACGACCTTGATCTTGTTCTGTGAAGCAAGTTGATACACGGATCGGAGATTTTCCATAGAGATCGGCTGGCCGCCGGCCATATTCACGGTTGCACCGATGGTGATGTATGCGATTTTTTCCGCACCGACCTTTTTGATGAGATTATCAAATTTGTTCAGATCAACATTCCCTTTGAACGGATGTTCAGCCGTTGCATCGTGTGCTTGGTCAATGATCACATCAACGAACGTGCCGCCGGCAAGTTCCTGATGGAGACGGGTGGTGGTGAAATACATGTTTCCCGGAACATATTGCCCGGGTTTGATGAGGATCTGTGAAATTAGATTCTCTGCACCACGTCCCTGGTGGGTGGGGACGAGATGTTTGTAGCCGTAAAATTCGCGTACCTTTTTTTCAAGATTGTAATAATTTTCGCTGCCGGCGTATGCTTCATCACCAAGCATCATGCCTGCCCATTGATAATCACTCATTGCGTTCGTACCACTGTCCGTCAGAAGATCGATATACACATCGCGGGACTTGAGCAGGAAAGTATTGAAGCCAGCTTCACGAATCGTCACTTCTCGTTCTTCACGTGTCGTCATGCGCAACGGCTCAACTGATTTGATCTTGAACGGTTCGGCCCATGAGCGTCGTTTAATTGTTTCCATTACTGTGCCTCTTTCATTGATTTTAGAAGGTGATTTTGTTATTTTCTTATGAATTGCACGGACAAATATACTCAAGATGTGCTGATGAAACAATTTCATTCTGACAGCAGCGTCATTGAAATTTTGAAGCAGAGAAATTATTTCTTGATATCTGACAAAGGAAAATTATGGCAATTGATGGAACCTGGCACGCCGTTGAAGCTGAACTTGGTGGAAAACAAATCGATGAAGACTTCCTTTCTGTGATCACACTGTCGATCACTAAAGATGAATGCGAACTTCACATCGGCGGCAATGCAGACAAAGGAACATTGAAATTCATTCCTTACGTGGTTCCGATGGCGTTCGATTTTACCAGTAATGAAGGTCCGAACAAAGGAAAAACCTACAAATCGATCTACAAGAACACCGGAGGATATTTGATCATCTGTTTCAATACAGAGAGTGAAGAACGTCCGAAAACATTTGTCTCCACGGCTGAGAACCATTTCCATCTCGTTCGTTATAAACGAGCCGAATAATGATCCGATCACATATCATCTCTTCATTGAAGTCCATCGCTGGGAAAGAGAATGTCTTCACCTCACCTGAAGATAAGATCACCTATTCCTATGATGGCACTCCGCTGCACGATTATCTTCCGGAAGCGATCGTTCGTCCTACCACCAAAGAACAGATCTCTGAGATTGTAAAACTCGCCAATACTGAACTGTTCAGGATCGTTCCGCGCGGTGCCGGTTCGGGACTCAGCGGAGGATCGATCCCAGTTGAGAATTGTATTGTGCTGGATATGTCGCAGTGGAACAAGATCATCGAGATCGACGCAGAGAATTTGACGGCATTGGTTGAACCGGGTGTGATCACATCATTGCTTCATCAGCAAGTTGAAAAGATCGGATTGTTCTATCCGCCCGATCCCGGCAGCATGAACATCTGCACCATCGGCGGGAATGTTGCGGAAAATTCCGGCGGACTTCGCGGATTGAAATACGGTGTGACGAAGAATTATGTGATGGGAATGGAAGTCGTTCTTCCGAACGGCGAAATCATCACATGCGGCGGCAAAACGGTAAAAGATGTGGCTGGATATAATCTAAAAGATCTGTTTGTGGGGTCGGAAGGAACGCTTGGTATCTTTACAAAGATCCTGCTGAAACTCATCCCGAAACCGGAGACAAGCAGGACAATGGTTGCGTATTTCAATACGCAGGCGGATGCGGGAAAAACTGTTTCAGCGATCATCGCCAGAAAGATCATTCCGTGCACTGTAGAATTTTTAGACAGAATCACGATCAAATGCGTAGAAGATTTTGCGAAGATTGGACTTCCCACCGATATTGAATCACTGTTGCTGCTTGAAGTGGACGGTAATGCTTCTGTTGTGGAAGAAGAAACAGCAAAAGTAGTCGAATGCTGCCGACAGAACAATGCAGTCGATGTAAAGATCGCGCAGACGAACGAAGAAGCGATGAAATTGAAGACAGCCCGTCGTTCTGCTTTTTCCGCGCTTGCACGGATGCGGCCCACAACAATTTTGGAAGATATCACCGTTCCACGGAGCGAGATCGCTGTGATGCTGGAGAAAATTTCCGCTATCTCAAAAAAATATAATGTCATGATCGGCACATTCGGGCATGCGGGAGACGGAAATCTTCATCCCACATGTCTCACGGATGAACGTGATCACGAAGAGATCGCGCGTGCGGAAAAAGCCTATGAAGAGATCTTCATCGAAGCGGTGAAACTGGGAGGTACGATCACCGGCGA
>CAIVNT010000224.1 GCA_903907305.1 uncultured Ignavibacteriota bacterium | reverse complement strand
TGTAGGGCGAAACGATGTTTCGCCTTTTTTGTTTTACAGGACACCTTGAAAAAAGATATTCTATTTGTTGTCGTTCATGGTGAAGTCCATCGAAGATTAATGCTTGGAAATTGTCCTTCTTACCTTTGTGTCTTTGTGTGACTGTGTGATATAGAGCCCGTAAAAAAAATAATTCTACGTCATTCCACGTATTGCATGTCCAATATCGAACATGTGTAACCCTTTCCCCAATTCCTCTTCGTGAAGTTCTTTCGACATCATTAGAATAATCTAAAATCACCGAGAATTAGTGAAAACACTAAGAATTTCCTGATTGGCATAGCAGTTGCTAAAAGCACTGCAGTGAATCATACCGAAAGAACTCTATGCTGAATAATGAACCTGAACAGAACCTTTCATTCAAACGATGCTCACTGTGCAATGCGGTGTGGCAGACCAAAGATGACTTCCTTCAGGATCCGAATCTGCGGCTGAACGGATATCAATTCACATCGTTGAAATTTCAGAATTCCTCCCGCGGCGGTGTATTGTTATTCACACATACGCTCGAAGAATGCGGAACGACACTCGCAGTCTATGCTCAGATCCTGAAAGATTCCACAGGCCGAATACCTGATGGGCGAACCGGAGAGCAGCTCACCAGGGTAGAACCAAATAAAATACAACAGATAAATCAAATCGCAAATAATATCAATCAGCAGCACACAACATCACATAAGGAGACATATCATGTCTGAAGTAATCACTAAACAGAACAGCGCGGAAGAGTTATTGCAGCTCGTCAGTTTCAATATCGGGGACGAAGAGTTCGGCGTGGATATCCTGAAGGTTCAGGAGATCAACCGTATGGTTGAAGTGACCCGTGTTCCGAATGCACCGGAATATGTTGACGGCGTCATCAATCTTCGCGGAAAGGTCATTCCGATCATCGACCTTCGCCGTCGTTTCGGTATGCCGCGGAAAGAGAAAGATAAGAATACACGCATCATCGTTGTAGAATTGACCGGTAAAGTACTCGGATTTGTTGTGGATGCCGTCAGCGAGGTCCTTCGCATTCCGAGCAGCGTTACTGAACCGCCGCCATCAATTATTGCAGGGATCAAAGCCGAATACATCACGGCGATCGGTAAACTTGAGAACCGTCTGCTCATCTTATTGGATCTGGAACGCGTGCTGTCGGTTGATGAGCATGAAGAACTTCGAAAAGTAGCATAATTCAATTTACTTAATTATCCACTCTCCCCGCTAAAACATAGGAGGAATCAATGAAATGGTTCTATAATCTCAAGATCGGCACAAAACTGCTCTCCAGTTTTTTGCTTGTTGCTGCAGTAGCCGGCTTTGTCGGTTATTTTGGAATTGTCAAGCTGCAGAGCGCAGATGACAGCGATACAATGTTATACGAAAAATTCACTGTTCCGCTGAATTATATGTCCGACATCAGTACATACTTTCAACGTGTTCGTGTGAATACCCGTGATGTTCTTTTGGCAACATCGGATGCTGAAATGAATGACTTTGCGGCCAGGATCGATAAATACCGTGAAGAGATCAATAAACTGTCGGAAAAATATGAAGCTACCATCGTCACCAGTGAGATGAAGGAAATGTTCTCCGAGTTCAAAGCATCGCGGAGTGAATACGGAAAATATCTCGATCAACTATTGGCATTGGTAAGAGCCAATCGCGACAAAGAGGGATTTGCACTGCTTCAGGGAGAGATGAGCAAAGCCTCAAAACGGGAACAAGATATCATCGAAAAGATGGTCGATGCTAAGGTGGTTGCAGCAAAAGATAAATCCGACAATAACTCTGTTGAAGCAAGTGCGGCAATGTCGGTGATGTACACGGTTGTGGCATTTGCTGTTCTTCTATCGATAATTCTCGGTGTGTTCATCTCAAGGACTATCGTGAATCCGGTGAAAGAAGTGATCGCCAATATCCACAATGCGGATCTGAATTCCCGCTTCAATACAGACCGAGCGGATGAGGTGGGGGATCTTCAGACTGCCTTTGACGGATTCGTCGATCAGATCAAGAATACGCTGGTGCAGGTCTCCGAATCTTCGGCAGCAGTGGCCAGTGCCAGCACGCAGATCAGTTCTTCCACCGAAGAACTCGCAGCCGGTGCTCAGGAACAAAGTTCCCAGGCATCTGAAGTTGCTACGGCAGTGGAAGAGATGACCAAGACGCTTGGCGAGACCAATCAGAATATTCGTAAGGTCGCCGATGGCGCAAAAGAAGCAAAAGAATCTGCTCAAAAAGGGGGCGATGTTGTGGGCCAGACCATTTCCGGTATGAAGAGGATCGCAGAAGTGGTGAACCAGTCCGCTTCACAGGTGAAGATCCTCGGCGCATCGAGCGATAAGATCGGCGAGATCATTGGCGTGATCGACGATATCGCGGACCAGACGAACCTTCTTGCACTGAACGCTGCGATCGAAGCAGCCAGGGCAGGCGAACAGGGCCGCGGATTCGCTGTGGTTGCCGATGAAGTGCGAAAGCTTGCAGAACGGACATCGAAAGCAACGAAAGAAATCGCAGCAATGATCCGGCAGATCCAAACGGATACCAGCCAGGCTGTTGCTTCAATGGAAAAAGGGACGCAGGAAGTGGGAAGCGGCATTACGCTTGCTGAACAGGCAGGCACCATGCTGAACGACATCGTCGGCAACGCCCAGTCTGTTGCGGATATGGTCGGACAGATCGCAGCCGCAAGCGAGCAGCAGTCCAGCGCCAGCGAACAGATCAGCAAGAATGTGGAAGCGATCAGCACCGTTACGCAGCAGAGCGCGAGCGGCACGCAGCAGATCGCACGCACAGCTGAGGACCTGAACCGTCTGACGGAGAACCTGCAGGAGATCCTTGCAAAATTCAATCTCGGCGGAACAGCCGCTCCGGCGCGCCAAGATGCATATCAAAAACCAAGAACAACCGTTCAGAAGTCCCGCAAAGCGGTGACCGAACACGGCCGTTTGGTTGAACACTAAAAGGTTCTCCTGCCGTGATGAACATTGTCTGTTCATCACGGCACAAGTTTTTCATAATGTGAAACACCACTAAAATAATACTTGCGCAATCCCAGAGAAATATAAGAGGTCTGTCATGAAATGGTTCCTTGATCTGAAACTCGGCACAAAACTTATCAGCAGTTTTTCACTGATAGCATTGATCGCAGCATACATCGGATATGAAGGATATGTTGCAGCCACGGAAATAAAACAAAATCAGGATGAATTATATTTAGGCCGGTTGATCCCGATCAGGGATCTTGGGTATGCCAATGCATCACTTCTTATCGCGCGCGGTGATGTAAGGAATTTCCTCGCCGCTGTCACTCCGGAAGACCAGCAGAAATATCTGACGGTCGTCCGCACAGAGTCCAAAAAAGTTGATGAACTTGTTGAAAAATACTCCAAAGGCGATCTGCTGCCGGAAGAAAAAGAGCAACTCGGTTCCTTCCATACAAATTGGAAAGAATATACCTCGATACGGGATGAAGCTCTCCAAATTTTCTTGTCCGGCAATAAACAGGAAGCGGTCAAACTCATCGACGGAAAAGCCCGCGCATCAATGACGGCAGCGCGAAAGACCCTCCGTGCACTTATCGATATCAATGCCGCTGAGTCTGATAAACTTGACGTTGCGACCGATGCTCAAGCTCAAAAATCCATCACGACCATCTTTGTCCTTTTGAGCGTGGGAGTGATCATGTCGCTGTTGATGGGATTCTTCATTGCAAAAGTGATCGCAGATCCCGTAAAAGAACTTATCGGAAATATTAAAAATGCTGACCTCAATTCACGGTTCAACAGCATTCGGAAAGATGAGATCGGCGGTCTGCAGACGGCGTTCGACGGATTCGTTGAACAGATCAAACAGACACTGACGCAGGTATCCGAATCATCCGCAGCCGTGGCAAGTGCCAGCACGCAGATCAGTTCCTCCACGGAACAGCTCGCTGCCGGCGCACAGGAACAAAGTTCACAGTCCGCCGAAGTGGCGGGTGCTGTAGAGGAGATGACCAAAACGATCATCGAGAATTCCCGCAATGCGAGCGATACTGCTGATACAGCCAAGAAAGCAAAAGCGACTGCGGAAAAAGGGGGCGATGTTGTCCGTCAGACTGTTGCGGGGATGAAGGATATCGCACGCGTCGTGAACAAATCAGCCCAGACCGTGAAGGCGCTCGGGAAATCGAGCGATGAAATCGGCGAGATCGTCAGTGTGATCGATGATATTGCGGACCAGACGAATCTTTTGGCATTGAATGCTGCGATCGAGGCAGCACGAGCCGGCGAACAGGGACGGGGATTTGCTGTGGTAGCGGACGAAGTGAGAAAACTCGCCGAACGGACAACAAAAGCAACGAAAGAGATCGCATCGATGATCAAACAGATCCAGATCGATACGAAGGATGCTGTCTTCTCGATGGATGAAGGAACGAAAAAAGTGAATGACGGTATACGGCTGGCGGACGAAGCCGGTGAATCTCTGAAAGAGATCATCGAGATCAGCCAGGTGGTGACCGACAAGATCTCACAGATCGCAGTGGCAAGCGAAGAGCAGTCGAGTGCCAGCGAACAGATCAGCAAGAATGTGGAATCCATCAGCACCGTAACGCAGCAAAGTGCGAGCGGCACGCAGCAGATCGCCCGCACAGCGGAGGACCTGAACCGTCTGACGGAGAACCTGCAGGAGATCCTTGCAAAATTCAATCTCGGCGGTACAGCTGCTCCGGCGCGCCATGATGCATATCAAAAACCAAGAACGACCGTTCAGAAATCCCGTAAAGCGGTGACCGAACAGGGTCACCTCGTGGAACATTGACCAAACAGAACACATGTATCAAGGATAGATGCATTCATCATAATCAATCAAGGAGGATGGTATGAAAAAAGTAATCTGCATTATTTTGATGATCTTCTCGGCGCTGCCCGCGCTGCTGTCGGCTCAGTCTAAGCCGTCATTCGGCCAAGTGCTCGGAGTGATCAAAAAATTGAAGACCGATCTTGCCGTAGTCGGCGTTATGAGTTCAACGCTGAGTACAAAGGATGTCGAGAATATGACCCGCGCGGCCATGCAGCAGGGGGTGAAATTATTCGTAACGGAACCGAAGGATGTCCGTGACGTCTCCGCATTGTACAAAGTGTTGGTGAATGACAAAAAAGCTCAGATGATCATCATCCCGGATAACGCCGATAAAACCATGACCGGAATGGGCTTCGATTTTATTAAAGAGAATGCCACCATCGACCGCATCGGTATTTGCGCTCCCGATCCATCATTGATCTCTCAGGGTGCGATGTGCAGCGTCGTAAAAGAGAATGAGAAGATCGTTGTCTATATCAATCAAAAAGTGCTGGCATTTGTTAATGCAAAGATGCCTTCCGAAGAGATTACCTCCATCAGCTTCGTATTGA
>CAIVNT010000223.1 GCA_903907305.1 uncultured Ignavibacteriota bacterium | reverse complement strand
TATACACTTGGAGATGCTCATCTGTACGTGAACAATGGTATCGGGTACACCGGTCTTCCCATCCGAATCAATTGTCCCGCAGAACTGACCGTGATCACCCTCGCGTGACCCAATTTTCTCTTTGAAATTAGAACGTGTTTTCTCTATATTCTTCTCGTAATTCACTGGAAGAAATCATTTAACACGTTTTTTTATGGAAGTCACCCAACAGCAAGCCCCTCAAAACGTCGGATGGATCGAAGTCGTCGCCGGCTGTATGTTCAGCGGTAAAACTGAAGAATTGATCCGAAGACTGCGCCGAGCGCAGATCGCCCGACAAAAAGTTGTCATCTTTAAACCGCGGATCGACAATCGTTACTCTGCCAATCAGATCGTCTCCCACAATACACAGTCACTTGAATCCATCGTCATCGACAAAGCCGATGAGATACCAGCACTTGCAAAAGATGCGCAGGTCGTTGGAATCGATGAAGTACAGTTCTTCGACATGTCCGTCGTCGCTATCTGTAATAAACTTGCAGACGATGGAAAAAGAGTGATCGTTGCAGGACTCGATCAGGATTATAAGGGAATTCCCTTTGAGCCGATGCCGCAATTGTTGTCCGTCGCAGAATATATTACTAAGACGCTCGCTATCTGTGTTGTCTGCGGCAATCCTGCGGACAGAACGCAGCGGAAGATCGCCAATGCCGACCGCGTAGTTGTCGGCGCAGCGGATTCGTACGAAGCGCGATGCAGAAAATGTCATTACATACCGGAATAAGTGATAAGGGTTGTCGGAAACGGCAGCCCTTTTTTCCATCATTACACAAAGGAACATCATGGACATCCTGAACATCTTACATGGATTTTTTGGTCTGGCTGTTGTTGTGGGAATCGCTTTTCTCTTCTCCAATAATAAGAGCAAGGTCAATTGGAGATTGGTTGCGACGGGAATCGCGATGCAGTTCCTGTTCGCGTTCATCGTTATCAAAACCGATTTGGGACGAGGGGTGTTTCATGCTATCAGCGGCGGATTCGTTAAGCTGCTCGAGTTTACTACCGAAGGAGCATCATTCGTCTTCGGCCCGCTTGCGATCGGACCGGCAGCTCCGGGAACCATGGGATTCTTTTTCGCATTTCAGGTGCTTCCCACTATTATTTTCTTTGCAGCGTTAATGTCCGTGTTCTATTATTTGGGAATCATGCAGAGGATCGTCCAGGGTATTGCCTGGTTCATGGCAAAAGTTTTGGGAACGAGCGGCGCCGAATCTCTTGCAGTTGCAGCAAGTGTGTTCATCGGGCAAACGGAAGCTCCTCTAACCGTGAAACCATACATCTCCACGATGACAAAATCTGAATTATTGACAATGATGATAGGCGGAATGGCGCATATCTCCGGCGGTGTAATGGCAGCGTATGTTCAAATGCTCGGTGTGGCATTTGCCAAAGCAAATGGTTGGGATTTAGGCACGGCTCAAGTGCAGTTCGCCGGACATTTACTGGCCGCAAGCGTAATGTCGGCCCCTGCCACAATGATTATTGCAAAAGTGCTCATTCCGGAAGTTGAAAACCCGCTCACTAAAGGTTCTGTAAAAATAGAGATCGAAAAAACACACTCGAACCTTATCGAAGCAGCAGCTGGTGGAGCATCGGATGGTGTGAAATTAGCCATTAATGTGGCTGCTATGTTGATCGCTTTCGTAGCATTGATTGCTTTATTGAATTCCCTTCTCGGCTGGACCGGTGAAGTAAC
Source organism: uncultured Ignavibacteriota bacterium (assembly GCA_903907305.1). Taxonomy (GTDB): domain Bacteria; phylum Bacteroidota; class Ignavibacteria; order UBA10030; family UBA8401; genus UBA8401. The sequence goes on along the minus strand of CAIVNT010000223.1, from coordinate 187 downwards.
TGGTTTGAATACGATACTTATGCAGCATTTCAACCGTCCTCTCTCGCTTGAACTTGCCTTTGGACTTGTCCTTCAATTTGTTGCCTTTGCGATCGGTGTTCCGTGGACCGATGCATTGAACGTAGGGAGTCTCATGGGAATAAAAACAGTGCTGAATGAATTCGTGGCTTACTCGAGATTGGCCGAT
>CAIVNT010000222.1 GCA_903907305.1 uncultured Ignavibacteriota bacterium | reverse complement strand
GGAAAGAGACGATGAATAGTTAGATTCTCAGTTCAAATCTCATTATTTTCAATCTCAAACATTTGGCCACCATTGAATTCCATTGAGCGGTTCACAAGAGCATCACATAATTTTTTTTGTAACCACCGTCAACATCCATGAGAATAGAGCAGCGACAATGGAAAGAGGAAGCAGGATGGAGTGTCCGCGAAGGATATTCACTGAATGCGGACGCACAACTCGTGCTGGCATTCGGCGGCCGTGCTGCGTTGGAACAGAAGGAACGGACCGACGAGATCCGGACGATGTATCCTAAAGCGGATATCCTTTTGTGCTCGACATCCGGTGAGATCCTTGGAACCGGCGTCTACGACAATACCATTGCCGTGACCGCCGTACGTTTTGAACAGACTTCGATATCGATTTATTCTTCGGAGATCACAACTATCGATGACAGTTATCAGGCTGGAAAATCACTGGCGGGTGCTTTTCATAAAGAGGGACTCGTGCACCTGTTCGTCATTTCCGACGGACAACGGATTAACGGAAGCGCATTTGTGAAAGGAATGAATGAAGGTCTGCCCGAACATGTTTCTGTTACGGGAGGACTCGCCGGTGACGGATCGCAATTCCAAAAAACAATCGTAGGACTGAATGATTATCCGGCAGAAGGAAAGATCGCTGCTGTTGGATTCTACGGCCGGGGGTTAACGGTGACGTATGGATCGTTTGGAGGATGGGATTCTTTCGGTCCCGATCGAATGATCACGAGATCGAAGGACAATATTCTGTATGAGCTTGACGGACAGTCCGCACTTGATCTGTATAAAAAATATCTGGGTGAGCAGTCTGCCGGACTTCCGGGGACGGCGCTGCTGTTTCCGCTGAGCATCACGTCCGACGGCGATGTGCCGGTTGTGCGAACGATCCTCTCCATCGATGAAGAGCAGAAGAGCATGACATTTGCCGGAGACATGCCTGAAGGAAAATATGCACGGCTGATGAAAGCGAATTTTGAACGATTGATCGACGGAGCATCGCGTGCGGCAGAGAATTCCGCTGTTCCTATGGCGCAGCCGGTCGATCTGGCGATATTGATCAGCTGTGTCGGGCGAAAACTGGTGCTTGGGCAGCGCATTGAAGAAGAGGTCGAAGGAGTCCGCGAAGTGTTCGGCGCAGGGACTATGCTGACCGGATTCTATTCCTACGGTGAGATTTCCCCCTTTACTCCCTCTGCCCAATGTGAACTGCACAATCAAACGATGACCATCACCGCATTTTCCGAGAGGAACGTGCGTGAATAAACTTCTCGAACGTCAGCTGCAACGGAACGGGATCGACCTCCGCGAACTTCCAGAACATCTTCAGAAGATGTTCGAAAGCGTCAGCCAGTCGTACGATCATCATGAAGCGGACCGTACGCTCATCGAGCGGAGTATGGATCTGAGTTCTCATGAACTGACCGAAGCGAACAAGAAGCTGAGACTTGAAACCGAACGTCAAAAAGTTGTCCTCGAGAAACTGAAGTCGGCGATCCTTTCGCTTCCCGGCAAAGAGGGGGAGATCTTCTACTC
>CAIVNT010000221.1 GCA_903907305.1 uncultured Ignavibacteriota bacterium | reverse complement strand
GTCGTAGCTTTTGTTATGTCTATGTTCTATGGAATTATGTATCTCAGGACGAAAGACCCGGATTATGATCTTCGCTCCGTTTCTTCGGCAAGTTTAGGTCTCATGTTCTGTGTGTTAGCAACTATCACAGGAGCTGTCTGGGCAAAGTTCAACTGGGGTTCGTTCTGGAATTGGGATCCCCGCGAAACATCCATCTTTATCTTGTTGCTGATCTATGGAGCATATTTTGTCCTTCGTTCTGCAGTGGACGAGGATGACCGACGAGCTACATTATCATCTGTCTATTCTATTATTGCGGGAGTAACAGTCCCATTCTTCATCTTTGTGATGCCTCGAATTATGTCGGGACTTCATCCCGGTTCACTTGGTGACGAATCAGGGAAAGGTCCGGTGCTCGAGTTCAAAATGGCGCCGAACATGATGATAATATTTTTTGCATCACTCATCGGTTTCACGGTATTGTATTTCTGGATGTATTCAATCAAGATTCGTTTGATGAGAGTCGAACGACATGTTCAACAAATAACTGAAACAAATTAATACGAGGCTTCCATGGAATTTTTTGAAAGCAATCAGATCTTTGTGGTGCTTGTTGTTGTGCTCACGATCTGGTTCGGTTTTATCGGATATATGGTCAAATTGGATTTGAAAATTAAAAAACTTGAAGAACAAATAAAGAAATAACGGGAGAAGTTATGAATCTGAAAGTGGTTGTTGCTAGCATTATCATCGTCGGCGCCCTGATCTTCGGTGCATCAACATTCATAGAAAGCAATATCGAATACATGGATTTTTCAAAAGCACAGTCCGTGAATAAAAAAGTTCAGGTGAAAGGAAAGTGGGTGAAGGAAAAAGAATCACAATTTGATGCTGCAAAATCTCAATTCGTTTTTTACATGGTGGACGATAATAATCAGGAAGTGAAAGTGGTTCTGGACGGTGCGAAACCGAATAACTTTGAGATGGCAACAGAAGTAGTGGCAAAAGGGCGATTCAAAGACGGATATTTTCATGCAAATGAACTATTGACAAAGTGTCCTTCAAAATATGAAGGCGATGGACAAGCTGTGAAGAAAACATTGTGAGGTGTTCATGTTCGGTGCTGCAATAATCAAGATTTCTTTTGCCGCTTCAATTCTTTCATCCATTCTTTACTATCTCGTTCACAGGAATCCATCCGAACAGGTGAGGAAGATCGCGCGCCTGTTCTATGAGACTGCTGTCGGCGGAGTGATTACTGCATCTGTTTTGATGCTGTATTTCATTCTCAATCACCAATTCCAGTATTATTATGTATGGAATTACAGTTCTACTGACCTTCCTCTCTCACTCTTGATCTCCACCTTCTATGCCGGTCAAGAAGGGAGCTTTATGCTCTGGGCACTCTATACCGGGATCATCGGTTTGGTACTGTTGCGGTATACAGCGAAGAGAGGATACGAGGCTGAATTCATGTCCGTATTTGCAGGGATATTTTCCTTCCTCATTCTGATGCTGGTAGTGAAGAATCCTTTCAAACCGATCTGGGAACAATTCTCTACGGAACTTCTCCATGTTGGTGAGATACCGAGCACCGTGACAAGTTTCATCTGGGTCGATCAGGCGAGAGGTCTATGGTCCCAGGTTCCCACTGAGGGAAAGGGATTGAATGCGTTGCTGCAGAATTACTGGATGGTGATCCATCCGCAGATACTCTTCAGCGGATTCACTTCAATGTCAATACCCTTTGCGTATGCTGTGTCGGCGATGATGAAAAAGGATTATGTTAGCTGGATCAAAGTAGCAACACCGTGGACGGTCTTTGGATCAATGATGCTCGGAACCGGGATCATTCTCGGCGGATATTGGGCATATGAAACTCTCGGATGGGGCGGATATTGGGGATGGGATCCTGTTGAAAATTCATCATTGGTTCCCTGGCTTGTTTGTGTCGCATCCATTCACACAATGCTGGCACAGCGAAAGAATGGCACATACATTAAAACAAATTTTGTTCTAAGTATGTTCTGTTTCATTCTAGTGCTGTACTCAACCTTTCTGACAAGAAGCGGTGTTCTTGGTGAGACGTCAGTTCATTCGTTTGTCGATCCGGGGATGTGGGTCTATTGGCTGTTATTGGGCGTGATAGCGTTATTCACTATCGTGGGATTTGGAATGCTTTTTTCCCGGTGGAAAGAAATGCCGGTTGTTCCTGTTCAGCATTCACTGGTCTCCAGAGAATTTGCATTGTTCCTGGGAGCTTCGTCGCTCGTGTTCGCATCGATCTTTATTGTGATCGGAACATCATCTCCGATCATCACAAACATCCTCAAAGGAAAGATCTCGGCAGTTGATCCTTCATACTATATCACAACGACTCTGCCGCTTGGAATAGCGATCGCATTGCTGGCAGGTATCGGTCAATTATTATGGTGGCAGAATTCAAAGACAGAAACATTGCTGCGTGAATTGAGAGTCCCGACGATTCTTGCAGTGTTGTTCACAGTGATGACATTCTTCATGGGTGCGGTGCATGTAAAGATGCTTATCTTTATTTTTGCATCCGCGTTTGCATTGTTCACCAACGTGATCGTTGGATTCAAGATTGTTCAGGGAAATCCCAAAATGGCAGGGGGTTCACTGGCACATGTTGGCGTTGCGCTAATGTTCCTCGGCTTTGTTGCGTCTGCAAAATATGATGAGGTGAAAACACTCAATCTTGAACAGGGGAAAGAAGTGAAAGCACTCGGATACACGATGAAATACATCGGATATCAACCCATGCCGCGCGGACGATTCGGATTCAATGTTGAAGTTGAAAAGGATGGACAAAAATTCATTGTCACTCCCGTGATGTTCAAAGAAGGGGATGAAGGATCGCTCATTAGGAATCCCGACATCATTAATCTGATCACAAAAGATTTCTATGTTTCACC
>CAIVNT010000220.1 GCA_903907305.1 uncultured Ignavibacteriota bacterium | reverse complement strand
TGCGAGTGCGAATCCCACCGCAACCGCAGCATCAACGGCATTTCCCCCTTTTTTCAGGATCTCCATACCGACCTTCGATGCGATAGGATCGGCGGAGACGACCATGCCGTTCTTCGCTTTCACCGGTTTGCGGGATGCAGGGATAAGTGTTGATGGAATTATAATAGAGAGGACGAGCAGGAGGGAGACAAAGTTTTTCATAGGCGCGAGTTTAAAATAATAAGCCCTGTCATATTCGACAGGGCTTTTTTGCTATTTTAATATTTCTTAATTGGTGAACACTTCGACTCCGTCCCTTCATAGTCATGCTGAGCGAGTCCGATTTTCGGACGAGTCGAAGCATGAATGGGACGTCGCTCAGTGTGACTCATTATTTTTTTGTTCACTTATATTAGAGTTAGAACGGCAGATCGTCATCTTTCGGAACGTCTGCATGAGTCGGTGCGGGTTCAGAAGCGGAACTGCTGCTGCTCTTTCCGGCCCCAGTGCCGCTGCCGCCGTCCAGCATGATCAGCTGGTCTGCAACGATCTCGGTAACATAACGCTTCACGCCGTCCTTTTCATAATTTCGCGTCTGTAATTTCCCTTCAAGATAGACTTTTTTCCCTTTTTTCAGATATTCTCCGCAGATCTCCGCGAGTTTTCTCCAGGCAACGATATTATGCCATTCCGTCTTTTCCTGCTGGTTTCCATCGGCATCTTTCCAGCTTTCGCTGGTTGCGATAGAGAATGTTGCTACCGCTACGCCGCTGGGCGTGTATTTCAATTCGGGGTCCTTTCCCAAATTTCCGATCAATTGTACCTTGTTTAAGCTGCGTGACATCAGACCTCCTGTAAGTAAAATAGTTGATTACGATAAAAACATAACACTTTTGAAAAAGAAAAACAAGTAAAAGCAATTGCCGGTTAAATTGAGTCTTTGGGACACTTAAGTATTGAACCATTCTCGTTCCCAGACTCTGTTTGTGAACGAGAATCATGACCGTCACCTTAGAGGTGACGGTCATATTCCTTACTTCCGTATACTATTTCAACACTCGCCGTACGAAAATTCAACACTGCCGTACTGCCCGCTGTAAAGAAATTCCGCCACATATTTTCTCATCGACAGCTATTGTGTATAAAAATTCACCGTAATGACTCTGTACATTTTTTCATCAATGCGGACACGTTACTCCACCATCATAACGTATTCATAATCCATCACTTAACTTTTTAAATATTTCCATTAATTGTGCGATCGTGGCACGATGATTGACACTAGTATTGGTGTAACAAAACCACTTACACTTGAACTGAAAGGAGCTCGCAATGACCGTATTATTATTCATCTCGACAATCATCATTTTTTTAACGGTAGATTATTTTATCCGCCGCAATAAATCCGTCGCAACAGTTGCGCCGCCGATCATCCGCAAAGCGATCCCGTTCCGCACACCGGCAGGGATATTCTTCACAAAGTCACATACATGGCTCAGCCTCTTCCCGTCGGGAAAAGTACAGCTTGGCGTTGACGATTTTGTCTCACGCATGTTCAATACACCCAGCATTACACTGCTGAAGAACGACCGTGAACAAGTATTGCGCGGTGAAGCGATCCTGAAGATGCGCGAAGGAAAGAATGAGATCACCGTCCGCTCGCCCATCAACGGAACAGTGGAACACGTTAATACACAGCTTGCAACACATCCGCAGTTGATGAACGAAAATCTCTTCAGCGAAGGCTGGGCATACACCATCACGCCGGCAAAGACGGACGATCTTCGTTCTTTCTTCCTCGGCAGCGAAACACGCACATGGCTTCGTGATGAAACAGGAAAACTGCGCGACTTCTTTGCTCACATGACATCGTCACCGGAATTTGCTCCGATCATGATGCAGGACGGCGGACTTCCCGCGAACGGTGTCATGAACAGTCTGAACCCTGAACAGTGCAGGAATTTTGAGAACCAATTTTTGAACGTAGAGTAATCAACGGAGAATGTCATGACCAAGAAAAAAGCAATGTTGATCGATCTGACCCTCTGTGTAGGATGCAACGCTTGTCAGGTAGCGTGTAAAGAAGCGAACGGACTGCCGGCGAATGAGGAAAAAAATCTTTCGCCGACAGCCTATACTGCTCTGGAAGAACACGATGGCGTGTTCGTCCGAAGAATGTGCCAGCATTGCGACGATCCGAGCTGCGCGTCGGTCTGTCCCGTCGGCGCATTGGCAAAGACTCCCGAAGGACCGGTGGTCTACGATGTGGATAAATGCATCGGCTGCCGTTACTGTATGCAGGCATGTCCGTTCCAGGTTCCGCGGTACGAATGGTCAAGCACTTATCCGCGAGTCAGTAAATGCATTATGTGTCATGAACGTGTTGCAAAAGGACTCCCGACTGCATGTTCCGAAGCGTGCCCGACCGGCGCAACGAAATTCGGCGATCGCGATGAACTGTTGAAAGAAGCATACGCACGCATCAGCGCAGAACCGGGAAAATATGTCGCGAAAGTGTACGGCGAACAGGAAGTCGGCGGAACATCCATTCTCTACATCACTTCAGTACCGTTCGAGAATCTCGGATTCCGTACAAATCTTCAGACGACACCGCTCCCGGCGCTCACGTGGAGTGCACTGTCGAAGATCCCATCGGTCGTCACCGTCGGCGGTTCGCTGCTATTCGGTATCTGGTGGATCACCAACCGACGCGAAGAAGTGAAGGAATATGAACGCAATATGAAAAATAAAAATCAATCCACGAACGGTAAACAATAGGTGCAGCCATGAAAAAATTCATCACAACGTTCAGTTTCTGGAAGGTCACGGCTGCAGCCATAATGCTCGCCGGCCTCTATTCAACGTACGTCCGCTTTGTCTATGGATTGGGCGCTTCAACAAATTTGAGCGACCAATTTCCGTGGGGAATCTGGATCGGATTCGACGTGATGTGCGGTGTCGGTCTTGCTGCGGGCGGATTCACACTCGCAGCGATCGTGTATATCTTCAACATTAAACGGTTCGAACCGATCATCCGTCCGACCATTCTCACGGCGTTCCTTGGATACGTTTTGGTGATCGTCGGTCTCATGTTCGATCTCGGTCGTCCTCTTCAGATATGGCACGCCATCATCATGTGGAATCCCCGCTCGGTGATGTTCGAAGTTGCGTGGTGCGTTATGCTCTATACAACTGTGCTGGCGCTCGAATTTTCGCCGGTGATCCTTGAAAAATTCAAGATGGAAAAGACAATCAAAATGGTGAAACGGATCAGTATTCCGCTCATCATTCTCGGTGTTCTGCTCTCCACAC
>CAIVNT010000219.1 GCA_903907305.1 uncultured Ignavibacteriota bacterium | reverse complement strand
GGTCAGCCGGATTCGCAGTTCGCCCGTCGAATCGATCCCGTGGCGCAGCAGCTGCTGATGAATCTAATCGAATACGGCGAGCGTTCGGCACGAGCGAATAGACCTGTTTAAAAATGTCATCACACTGTTTCTATAAAAAGGATCGTTGAACGGGGAACATTTATGGTGTATGTCGGCGGGAATTTCGTCGATTGCATCGAGTGCACTCTGTTAGCGAAATAGAACACGCCCGCTCGAAGAGTTGATCTACGATCCCGTAGGGAGTCTTCGACCTGACCGACGAGAAATATTTTTGATCAGTCGGGCAGGGATCAGACGGAAAAAGGCGGATCTGACGGACAAAGCATTTAAGGATTCGAAAATCATTTTATTTATGAAAATTCTTCATTCTGCATTCTTCATTGCTCTTCTTGTGCTCGGCATGAGCTGCAGCCGTGCGGTCGATCCCGTCACGACCATTAAATTTTGGGGGATGGGGAATGAAGGGGAGATGGTGCAGTCACTCATTAAAGAATTTGAACGGCGCAATCCGACCATCAAAGTGGAAGTGCAGCAGATCCCGTGGACTGCAGCGCATGAGAAATTACTGACCGCGTATGCCGGCGAATCCACACCGGATGTGTGTCAACTGGGGAATACCTGGCTTCCTGAATTTACCGTACTCAATGGATTGGAACCGCTCGAACCGTTTGTGAAGAATTCGTCTTCCGTTGATCTGAATGATATTTTTCCCGGCGTGCTCAAGACGAACATCCTCGATTCCATCCTATATGGAATTCCCTGGTATGTTGATACGCGGCTCATCTATTACCGAAAAGATATCCTGAAGCAGGCAGGATACGATGAATTTCCGAAGACGTGGAACGATGTGATGAAAGCCGCTGAGATAATTCAGCTTCAGGCGAAAGCGAAAAAAAGGATCGTCTATCCGATATTTCTTCCGACGAATGAATGGGTGCCGGCGATCGTGCTGGGAATGCAGTCCGGCGGGAATTTTTTGAAACATAAGAATTCTGAAGGAAATTTCAGCGGGAAAGAATTCACAAGAGCATTCTCCCTGATGTCCGAGATCTATCGAAAGGAATACTCACCGTCCGGCATGCAGCTGATCACCAATCTGTATGAATCATTCTCCGACGGACTTATCGCAATGTATATTACCGGACCATGGAATATCGGCGAGTTCACACGGCGCATCCGTCCGGAATTTCGGAACGAGTGGATGACAGCCCCTTTGCCAACGATGGATTCACTCTCGCCGGGGACATCACTTCCGCTTGGCACGAGTCTCGTCATGTTCCGCAACAGCAAACATCAAGATGCGGCCTGGAAGCTGATCGAATTTCTCACCTCAGCGGAACAGTCTATCGAATTCTATAAGATCACCGGTAATCTCCCGCCACGTCAGTCCGCCTGGAAAGATTCAGCACTCTCAGGCAATATCTATATCAAAGCATTCTATCAGCAGCTGCAGCGTGTGGATCCTCTTCCGCAGATACCGGAGTGGGAACAGATCATGATCCGCCTGCAGACGTATGTTGAATATATCGCGCGCGGGACGATGACCGTGGATAAAGCGGTGAAGCAATTCGATGGTGAAGTGGATGTGATGCTGGAAAAACGGAGATGGATGGTTTCGAAAAAACAATAAATCAATTTGGTGTTTCTCTTGCGCAAGAACGTTTCTCCCTCCAAGGAGGGGAGCTGGGGGAGGGAATCATGCAATTTGAAGAGGCGAATAAAGAGAATCATTATTCTTACAACAAAAATCTAAAATCGTACGCCCGCGAAAATAGAAACTCCATGACAAAGGCAGAGGCTTGCCTTTGGAAATATGTTCTTCGCGCAGGGATGATGAAAGGATATGGATTTCGACGTCAACGTCCGGTGTTGAATTATATTGCGGACTTCATGTGCAAAGAATTGTTTCTGATCATCGAAGTTGACGGGATCACACACCATTTTGAAGAAACGATTGCAAAGGACAAAATCCGACAG
>CAIVNT010000218.1 GCA_903907305.1 uncultured Ignavibacteriota bacterium | reverse complement strand
GCTTTTCCGGCAATTAATTGCCAGATGGAATGTGCGTATAGAGTTGTTGCGCTGATCGTCTGCCGCACCCCGCGAGGGAAGGATTCAAACAATCCGTATCGTATATTCAGGATCGGCCCATTATACCTGCTGCCGACTGTGATACCGATTCTTCCTTCGGAGGAGGGAGTCACTCGCATGGTCTTTTCGGAATCATTTCTTTTAACGACAATGTTCACTTCTTTGCCTGCATTTCCGCCGATCACTCTAATAACATCTTCCTGATTCGCCACAGGAATATCCTTGATAGAAACGATAATGTCGCCGGCAAGCAGTCCTGCTTTTTCCGCAGGTCTTCCCGGAGTGACATCGCTGATCAATGCTTCGGTGTTGTTGGGAATAATGCCGAACGTTGATTCGGAAATATCCGGAATACTATCCCGCTGAATAGTGATAAATCGTCGTGCTCCGTTCCGCTCGAACCCCAATGCAATATCTTGTTCCAAAAAATCGAAATAGATGGAAGTCAGGACAGATTCCCAATACTCTATCTTCTTTCCATTGATGCTGAGGATCTTGTCGCCCGGTTTCAGTCCCGCTTTCGCTGCCGAGGATTCTTTGATCACAATCCCAATTTCTGTGGTCTGCATGAACGAATCGCCCTGCACATAATTGATCCCCCAAAAGATTGCGACCGCCAGGACAATATTCATGACCACACCAGCGGAGATGACGATCATCCTCTGCCAGACAGGTTTGGACCGGTACTCCCACGGCTGCGGTTCTGTCTTTTGCGTTTCAACATCGAGACTCTCATCGATCATTCCCGCGATCTTCACATATCCTCCAATGGGAAATGCGGCGAGGCGGTAATCGGTATTCCCCTGCAGATCGATCTCCTCATTCAGTTTGCCGAAAGAGAATTTAGTGATCTTGTTCCAACCAAAGACCCTGTTTCCCATGCCGAGCGCGAATACTTCTGCACGCATTCCGCAGGAGATAGCGGCGAGGAAATGTCCCATTTCATGGATGAAGACAAGGATGCCGATAGTGACCAAAAAATAAAAGACTGTGCTGATCGTTTCCATTCAGTGAATGACCTTCTTGATTATAGTAAGTTCTGACGTGTTTCCCTGTCTGCTTCAACAATTTCTTCAAGAGAAGGGTTCGTTTTGTTGGAATGCTTTTCCATCGCTTTGGAGATCATCGCCGGGATATCCATGAATGTGATCTCGTTATTGAGAAATTTTGCTACCGCAACTTCATTTGCCGCATTCATTACGGCAGGGATCGTGCCCCCTTCGTTCAGTGCGTCAAACGCGAGCTGAAGACAAGGGAATTTTTCTCTATCCGGTTCAAAGAATGTCATTTCACCCAGACTTGGGAAATGGATCCGCGGAAATTTGGACACGGAACGGGAAGGATACGTGAGTGCGTATTGGATCGGCACTTTCATATCCGGAATACCGAGCTGTGCTTTGATCGAGCCATCCACAAATTCTACCATGGAGTGGATGATGGACTGCGGGTGGACAACGACATCGATTCTTCTCACCGGCATATCGAACAGCCAGCGTGCTTCGATCACTTCGAGTCCTTTATTCATCAACGTTGCCGAGTCGATCGTGATCTTGCTTCCCATCGTCCAGTTCGGATGCTTCAATGCCTGTTCGCGGGTGACATTCCGAAGTTCTTCTCTGCTCTTAGTCCTGAACGGACCGCCGGAAGCTGTGAGGATCAGCTTTTCCACTTTATTCGGCAATTCTCCTACAAGACATTGGAAGATGGCTGAATGTTCACTGTCCACTGGCAGAAGATCGACTCTATTTTTCTGCACGAGCGGCATGATGATCTCGCCGGCAACGACAAGGGTCTCTTTGTTCGCCAATGCGATCTTCTTCTTTGCTTCGATCGCTTTGATGGTCGGTTTCAGACCGGCAAATCCTACCAATGAACAG
>CAIVNT010000217.1 GCA_903907305.1 uncultured Ignavibacteriota bacterium | reverse complement strand
GGGTCTTGTTGAGATAGTATTCGGATTCACCGGAACGGTACACACGTCGCGTGATCACTACTTCTTTGTATTCGGAAGGAAGTATTCCTTTGGTATTCTCGATAGTCAGCGAAACGTCCGCCATACCGAGCGGTTTGCGGTTCTTCGTTCCGTTGAAAATAACATCTTCCATCTTATCGCTGCGCAGCCGGCTTGGCTTTTGTTCTCCCAGCGCCCAGCGGATGGCATCCACAACATTCGTTTTGCCGCAGCCGTTCGGTCCGACGATGGCCGTTAGACCGACATCGAACGACAAGTTCACCTTGTTCGCAAACGATTTAAAACCGACAATTTCGAGTTTGGATAGATACATTCTTCTGAATAATTAATTGGCGAATGGAAAAATACGTGTAACGAAAAATTCAGCGAACGTTGTGAAAGAAAGTGCATAATCATAATATGCATACAGACCGCCGGCAACGACCAACAGGAAGACGCCTCCGATCATATACATCTTTGGAGTATAGACGTGATAGATCACCGAGATACCTTTCAGCGTGCGCAGATAGACCCACACGGACATCACGACAACCATTCCCATTACCCAGGGAACATAGGGATCGCTCTCAAGCAGACGGTAGAGGATCATTCCGCCGGGGATGAAGAACCCCCACGGCAGCGCGGTCCACACGGCGATCGAATATGAATGGAACAACCGGATCCTTACCCGCGCCATCACCGCGAAGAGTTGTATAAATATGGTCAACAGAAGGAACCAGACCACCATTACTCCCGTAAGATATCCAACGCTTAACAGCGGATCCCAGCACATACGAATGATGATCCTTTTGAAATCATCGGAAACGAGATGAGAGAGCAAATAGTCCAAATAGATATTGCTGCGGAAATGATGCAGGATGCTAGAAAACGTCACCGAAAAAGTAACCGCTATGATCAGCGCTGTAATCGTTGTATGGAATAATGGCAAGGCGAATTGATCGCGAATGTCAGCGAAGAAATTATAGGATTTGAAGACGGATCGCCATGTGCTTTCGCGGAATCTGCGGTTGCCATTCACAAGCCACGCAGCAATCACTAGCAATGCAAATCCGATCACAACATAAATGTATGGCGAGTTAGGAACGTAACTGCCGATCGGCAGAGCAGAGATCTTTTGATCATGATAGAGTGAATTAACAATATCATACGCCGTTTTTTTCTCGCGATTCAATTCCACAAGACCGTTGGTATGTACCAATGGCGTGATCGGCTTTACACTTAAGATCGGCCGGTCGCTGCGGAAGTCATTGAAGGAGAACACCAGTGAACCGGCAACATTCAACTCTTTCATTACCGCAAACCGCTGCTGAAGCATGCGTGCCTGGGCCTCTTGCGAATTCGGGTCGCTATAGCCGTTCCGGTTCTCTTTCTCAACAGCTTTTCCATAACCGGCAACAATGACCGGTTTTTTCGGATTTGTTTCCTTAAATGCCGTTAATCGGGCACGGAATGTTTTCAGATCAATATTGGAGAAACTGATGGCAGCAATATCAACGATTGATGCTGCTTTATCTTCCGGATCCCGCGAAACAACATAGGTCAAACGGTCATCCAGCGATTTTGCCGTCCGATGAAGCTGTGTGACAATGCTCTTATCCTCATCATGACTGGAACCGAAACCTTCTCCGAGTCCCCATG
>CAIVNT010000216.1 GCA_903907305.1 uncultured Ignavibacteriota bacterium | reverse complement strand
TTACAGTGCCGATAACCGGTACATACGGCGGTTATTATGACGCATCCCCATTTAATTGCAGCATTGGTTTAGTCGTTGATATGAATTTATTCTAAGGATGTTGTTTCACAATAAAAGGGAATACCATGAACAACAATAACAGCTCAGAGAGAATAAAACGCCGCGAGTTCATGCTGACGGGCGGTAAGGTAGCCGCGTCATTCTTGTTTGCGGGTTTCGAAAGTTCGAAAATATTTGCCGCGATTACTGCCGATCAACATAAAAACGGGATCCCGTCAGTGACACTTAACAACGGCATCATCATGCCGATGCTTGGGTTGGGGACGATGACACTGGACGGTCCCAAAGGAGCACGATGCGTCGCTGATGCGATCTCCCTTGGATACCGGCTTTTGGATACGGCAACGATCTACGGTAACGAAGAATTTGTCGGGGCCGGCATCATGCAAAGCGGTGTCAAGCGGGAAGAGCTGTTCGTTACCACAAAACTGTGGGTGAGCGATGCAGGATATGAGAACGCAAAGAAAGGATTTGAACGGTCTCTCAACAAGTTACGGATGGAGTATGTTGATCTCTATCTGATTCATCGGCCGCGCGGTGACTATAAAGGATCCTGGAAAGCGATGCAGGAGCTTTACAAAGAAGGTAAGATCAAAGCGATCGGAGTCAGCAATTTTGAACGGCATCAGATGGATGAACTGACCGCAAACGGAGGAACAAAGCCGGCAGTGAATCAGATCGAAACGCATGCGTTCTTTCAGGAGTTCAAAGCACAGAATGTGCTGAAGGATTATGGAGTGCAGATGGAAGCATGGTCCCCCTTTGCCGAAGGACGCAATGGACTATTCACCAATCAGACATTGGCAAAGATCGGCGCAAAACATAAGAAGAGCAATGCTCAGGTGAGTCTGCGGTGGCTGCATCAACGGGGTATCGTTGCAATCCCACGGTCATCACAAAAAATACACATGATAGAAAACCTGGATATCTTTGACTTTGAGCTGGATGCGTCCGATATGCAAACCATTACCGGACTGGATCTGAATCAGACGCAGTTTCCGGAGTGGAATTAAAAAAACACTACAAGATTATAAAGATTCTGGGTTGCAAAATTGCAAGATTATTGGATAACATCGTATGGCAAAGCGAAATAAAAAAATCCATCAGACTTCCGGGCGGATGAATCCCGGCGTTGATTTCTATTTTACGAAAGCGAAACAGTGGCAGGAAGAGATCGGGAAACTGAGAACGATCGTTCTTAACTGCGGACTGATGGAAGAATTGAAGTGGGGAGTTCCTTGTTATACGTATCAGGAAAGCAACATTGTTCTGATCCATGTATTCAAAGGTTACTGTGCGCTGTTGTTCTTCAAAGGTGCCTTGTTAAAGGATACCGATGGCATCCTCATTCAACAGACGAAGAACGTGCAGGCGGCGCGTCAGGTCCGGTTCGTCACTGTCCGGGAAATTGTTGAGATGAAAACTACCCTGAAAGAGTATATTCATGAAGCGATTGAAGTGGAAAAGGCCGGTCTGAAAGTGAATTTGAAAAAGACGGCAGAGTACATCATTCCCGAAGAATTTCAAAGCAGATTGAATGTAGATCCTGAGGTAAGAACTGCTTTTAAATCATTAACGCCGGGACGGCAGCGTGCATACATTCTTTATTTTTCCGCACCCAAACAATCCAAAACCCGGGAATCAAGGATTGAAAAATCTCTGAGGAAAATTCTCAATGGAAAAGGATTAGATGATTAGAGGCAGCCTAAAAAAAATTCAATTTGTTGTATTGTTACACTTCTGCCTCCATTTGTTCGATTGATGTGCGGCGTCCCGTTTAAGAAATAATTGCGGGCTTCACTGAGTGTGACAATTCCCAGGCGATTCAGTTTTTGGATCTGCTTCCATCATGGCTCTTTGAAAATCGAAAGAAAGCCTCGAGAAAACGGGGCTTTTCTGTTGATGGACAAACCTAAATCGGTTGCTTTCACTCTCTCTTCTTTTTACATTGGTATTGTCGATTTTCACTCCAATATTAAACATCAGGATTTTCACGCATGATCACCGTAGTTCTTCCATTCAGCAATGAACCATATTTTGAAGGCATCCTTCATCAATTCATCCAGTCATCGTTGGTAAAACAGGTACTCGTGGCGCACGACGGCGCATATGCCGGAACCGATGCGAAATGCAAAGGACTCAAAGTCGATTCGCTGACTTCCGGTAAGACGCTGAATGCATTGATTGCATCGCTCAAGACCGACTATATGCTTTTTATCAATCAGGCACAATCCATCACACTCAATCAGGCCGCAATAGAACGCTTCCTGCACATTGCACAGGATACCAAGGCGGGGATGGTCTATTCCGATCTCTATGAAGTGAAGGAAGGAAAGCGGTCCGAGCACCCGACGATCGATTATCAACTCGGCAGCATTCGCGACAATTTTGATTTCGGCGCTCTCATGTTCTTCTCGGTTCCGGCTGTGAAGAAAGCATTGAAGAAGTACGGCAAGATCGAGAAAGTGGAACGTGCGGGACTGTATGACCTGCGGTTGAAAGTCTCATTGGAAAATGAATTGTTCCACGATCAGGAATATCTCTACACGAAGACCGAATCCGATAACCGCAAGAGCGGTGAGAAACAGTTTGATTATGTGGACCCGCGCAACATCTCCGTGCAGAAAGAGAACGAACTGGTCGCCACGAAACATCTGAAGAATATCGGCGCCTATCTGAAACCGAAATTCGCGAAGGTCCGGAAATCGAAGAATGCATTCCCCGTTGAAGCGAGCGTCATCATCCCGGTCCGCAACCGCGAGAAGACCGTCGGTGAAGCGGTGAACAGTGTGCTTTCCCAGAAGACCAATTTTGCGTTCAATGTGATCGTGGTGGATAATCATTCTACAGACAATACAACGAACATCCTTTCTGAACTTGCGAAAAAAGATCCGCGTGTGGTGCATATTATCCCGCAGCGGCAAGATCTCGGCATCGGCGGATGCTGGAACGAAGCGGTCCTTTCGGCGCAGTGCGGCCGTTATGCAGTGCAGCTCGATTCGGATGATCTTTATTCCGGAAACGATACGCTGCAGAAAGTGGTGAATGTCTTCCGCAAGGAAGGTGTCGCGATGGTGATCGGATCATATACCTTAGTGAACGCGAATCTTGAACCGATTCCTCCCGGATTGATCGATCATAAAGAGTGGACACCGGCGAATGGACGGAACAATGCGCTGCGTATTAACGGACTCGGAGCGCCCCGCGCCTTCTATACTCCCGTGTTGCGCGAGATCCTTCTTCCGAATACAAGTTACGGCGAAGATTATGCAGCGGCGATCCGCATTTCGCGTCATTATCAGATCGGCCGCATCTATACATCATTGTATCATTGCCGCCGATGGGAAGGGAATACCGATGCAGCGCTTCCCATTGACAAAATCAACAGGAACGATTATTATAAAGACAAGATTCGTACGATAGAGATGCGTGCGCGGATACAGATGAATAAGAAGAACTAATAATATCTCAAGAAGACGTGTCATCGCCACAACGTGGCCGTAGGCCGAATGGTCATGTCGGGGATCTAGTCATAGCAAAGGATTCCCGTTTCGCAACAAAGGATTCCCGGCAGGAACATCTGGGAATGACGTTGTTATCCATAGATTTCCGGCAGAATTTTTCTGGAATGACGATTTTACTAATCGTGAAATTATATAATGCCCCTAAAACCTACATACCGCGAATGGTCACTTGACGATACAAGCGACATCCAGAATGTGCTCTATAATACGTGGCTGGCATCGTATGCCGATTTCATTCCGATCACGGATATTCAATGGTATTTCAATAATTATTATTCTGAACCGAATTTTGCCCAGTTGTTCGAGGATAAGGATACGACCAGTTTCGTTGCTGAAGTGAAAGGACACATCGTCGGCTATGCGCGGATGAAGGTCAATCACGAACAGAAGCGTTGTTATCTGGAGTCTTTGTATGTGCTGCCGGAGTTCCAAGGGAGAGGGATCGGGATGGAATTATTGAAGATCGTCGAACAGAATTCCCTGAAAAATTCATTCCAGCAGATATGGCTCGGTGTGATGGAGCAGAATGTGCCATCACTCGAATGGTATAAGAAACTCGGATTCAATTTTGTTGAACAGTCCCCGTTCCAAATGGGAAAGACCACAGTGAACCATTTTATCGGATACAGAGATATCAAATAATTCCCCGCATGCTTTCTGAAAAGACCTTCGCGCAATTTCCCTCAAATCAGCAGAGATCTCTCCACGAATTATCGTTCCAACTCTATCAGGACCAGCAGCGGCGATGGCCCATGCTGGCGGACGGAGTTGCCGCACTGCAGAATGTGCAGTTCAAGGATGTTGACTGCGGAACATTCACAGCGCGTCTGCAGTTCAATCCGAAGAGGATCGTCAGTACCGGCGCAAAAGTGGATTCGGCGACCATTAAAGAACGGAAATGCTTCCTCTGCTTGAGCAATCTGCCCCCCGAACAACAAGGGGTTCTCTACAAAGAGAGATTCATGATCCTCTGCAATCCGACGCCGATCTTCCGTGAGCACTTCACTATTTCGCACATCGATCATGTCCCTCAATCCATCGAAGAACAGATCCTGACTTTCTTGTCTCTCGCAAAAGATCTTTCGCCGGCCTATTCCGTCTTTTATAATGGACCGAAGTGCGGCGCATCTGCGCCCGATCATATGCACTTTCAGGCGTCGCCTGCGGGACTCATTCCTGTTGAAAAAGAGATCGATCATTTTGCACGACAGATAAAAAAGATCAAGGATGTGAATGTATCAGTTCTTGAGAATTACGGCCGAAGTGTTATCGTGTTGGAAGGGGCCGATGAGCAGCAGATGGAACTCTCATTTCTTCGTCTGACCTCTGCAATGCGTCCGGTAATGAATACCAATGAAGAACCGATGATGAATGTGATCTGTTCGTATCGGAACAACTCTTGGAGAGTGATCGTCTTCGTCCGTTCGAAGCACAGACCTGCAGTCTATTTCAATGAAGGGGAAGCGAAAGTGCTGATCAGTCCCGCATCTGTGGATATCGGCGGCTTGATCGTTACACCGATGGAAAAAGATTTCCGGTTGGTGGACAGTGCGATGGTCAAAGGGATCTATCAGGAAGTATCTGTATCACAGGATATCATCAGTTCAATCATTGAGAAATTATGATCTCATTCGAACCAGTCATTAAAGTCGGTATTGTCGAGAAGTATCAGGAAGTTTCCGGTGAGTTGCTGGAGAAGTTCAAGATCGCAGATGACGTGATCGTCACCGGCGGATTCAAAGCGGTCTTTCGCGCTGGCGAGATCATTCTCTACGGCGGCAAAGAGATCGAACTGCTTCGAGGACAAGAGATCGTCTTTACTCCTGTCACTGAAGGTGTTTTCACAGTGCAGGATGTCGTCTTCGGGATCAATTTCCACTGGGAACGAAGAGAGCATCAGACATTCCAGGGAGCGCTCCGTTTGGTGGCGCGGGAACACGGAATCACAGCGATCAACGAAGTATCGGTAGAAAAATATCTTGCGAGCGTCATCTCGTCCGAAATGAGCGCGAGTGCACCGATGGATCTGCTGAAAGCGCATGCGATCACTTCAAGGAGCTGGCTGGTGGCGATGCTGGAGATGAAAAAGAAATTCTCGAATCTCGGCATCCCGTCGCAGCGGACGATCCAGACGGATGATGAACTCGTGCGGTATTATGACCGCGAAGACCACGACATCTTCGATGTGTGTGCGGACGACCATTGCCAGCGGTATCAGGGGATCACGAAGGATATTTCGAATGCTGCTGCAGAAGCGATCCGCGAAACACGGGGAACATTCCTTGTCTATAATAACGAGATCTGTGATGCGCGTTTCTCAAAATCGTGCGGCGGCATATCTGAACCGTTTCATACTACGTGGGCGGAAACGGAATATGATTATCTGATGCCGGTGCCCTGTTCGGCGGAAC
This sequence comes from uncultured Ignavibacteriota bacterium, assembly GCA_903907305.1. GTDB lineage: Bacteria > Bacteroidota > Ignavibacteria > UBA10030 > UBA8401 > UBA8401. The sequence continues at coordinate 6,361 of CAIVNT010000216.1, read as the reverse complement.
ATGACTATCAGCCGCTGACGGCAGAAAAGGATTCTGAAAACTGGATTCTTTCTTCGCCCGAAGCATTCTGTAATACAACGGACGGCAACATTCTCCGTCAAATTCTCCCCTCGTTCGATCAGGAGACGACCGATTTCTTTCGGTGGACATTGAAGTATTCCCCGGAAGAATTATCCGCATTGATCGTGAAGAAATCAGGATTTGATTTCGGGACGATCCTCGATCTTGTGCCGTTAAAGCGCGGTCCTTCGGGGAGAATTACAAGACTCCGCATTGTCGGTTCAAAGAAAACGCTTGTCGTCGGGAAAGAACTTGAGATACGCCGCTGGCTTTCTCCTTCGCATCTCTACAGTTCCGCATTCGTTGTGGAAAAAGAAGCAGAGTCATTCGTCCTTCGCGGCGCCGGATGGGGACACGGAGTCGGGTTCTGCCAGATCGGTGCAGCAGTAATGGCGGTGAAAGGATTCAGTGCGGAGAAGATCGTGAAGCACTATTTTAAAAATTCTGAATTGAAAAAACTGTATTGAGTAGAAAACAGAAGTCAGAATTGACAATGGATAATTGATAATTGAAAATGATAGAAAAAATATTCACCTGCGAAGAACGCTAAGGAATGCGAATATATAAGGCATAAATCAAACATCAAAGGTTAGAGTCAATTAGCAATAAAATATTGTAATCATGGAATATTGCAATCTTGCTGTTTTGTAAAGAGGTAAATGATGAGTGATGTGAAACCGGTTTCAAAGAAATCCCCATGGTCTTGGATCCCTACGCTTTATTTCGGACAGGGAATTCCATACGTCGTTGTCATGACGATCTCGGTGATTATGTATAAAAAGCTCGGCGTGTCGAATACGGACATTGCGTATTACACAAGCTGGCTCTATCTGCCGTGGGTGATCAAGCCGCTGTGGAGTCCGCTGATCGATATTTTTAAAACAAAACGATTTTGGATCGTCACTCTCCAATTGTTGATCGGTGCTTCGCTTGCGGCGGTCGCATTTACGATCCCTATGGAATCATACTTTCAGTGGTCACTGGCCGTGTTCTGGCTGATGGCGTTCAGTTCGGCAACACACGATATCGCTGCGGACGGCTTTTACATGCTCGGATTGGAACAGCATCAGCAGGCGGCATTCGTTGGTGTACGCAGCACGTTCTACCGCATTGCAATGATCATGGGACAGGGAGCATTGGTATATCTCGCCGGTTATCTTGAAATTCACTCCGGTTCTATTGCAACAGCGTGGTCCATCACATTCTTTATCCTTGCAGGACTCTTCCTTTCCATTGCGATCTATCATCGATTCGCACTGCCGTATCCTGCCATCGATCGATCGGTCGTGGAAGAAGCATCAGTCAGTGCAGTGCTGAAAGAATTCGTGCGAACATTCGGTTCATTCTTTAAGAAAAAAGAGATCTTCGTGACCCTTGGATTCCTTCTCTTCTATCGGTTTGCCGAAGCGCAGCTGGTGAAATTAGTGACGCCGTTCCTGCTTGATGCACGCGCGGACGGGGGACTTGGGCTGACCACGAGCGATGTGGGAATTGCATATGGAACAATTGGTGTCCTTTGCCTCACACTCGGCGGATTGCTTGGCGGGTATGTGATCTCGAAAAAAGGATTGAAATTCTGGCTCTGGATCATGGTCTTTGCAATCCATCTCCCCGATGCGATGTTTGTGTATCTTTCATATATGCAGCCGGAGAATTTCGCACTCATCTGCGGTGCGATCGGCGTTGAGCAGTTCGGATACGGATTCGGCTTTACGGCTTATATGATGTATATGGTGATGATCTCGGACGGACCGTACAAGACTGCGCACTACGCTATCTGTACGGGATTTATGGCGCTGGGAATGATGATCCCCGGAATGTTCAGCGGAAAACTTCAGGATGCGATCGGGTATCAGCACTTTTTTCTTTGGGTGATGGCGTCAACGATTCCGGGATTCATCGTTGCACTGATGGCGAAGGTCGATCCGGAGTTTGGGAAGAAGAAAGCGTAAATTAAAAAATCATAGATTACAAGATTACAAAATTGCTTGATTGAAATGGTGGAAGAGCAATTGTAAATAGAAAATGTTACGCTCATACTGTTTCGAATAAATTAGCTTATAAAAAGAGATAGTCATCCTGAGCAAGGCCGGCATTTTTTCCGAATGCCGCGTCGAAGGATGATAGTAAAACGCAATTTGCATTATTAAAACGGTACTAGCAGTCTCACACATAACATGCGGTCGATCAAGTATGAAAAAGTCAAAATATTATATCGGGATGGACGGCGGCGGAACAAAAACGCATGCCGTTATTATGGATGAGAACGGTGCAGTTCTGGCGGAACATTTCGCCGGTCCTTCGAACTTTCAGATCATCGGTGTGGAGAAAGCGGCGGAGACGATCTTCACCCTCATTGAGATGTGCTGCGAGTCCGTCGAATGCACTGTCACTCAGATCGCTGCGGTCGGTTGCGGACTTGCAGGGGCAGGGAGGGAAGGGGACCAGAAAAGGATGGAGAATGGATTGAAAGCGTATTCCATTCGAAAAGGGAGTTCCCTCAAGAAGGTGATCATTGAAAGTGATGCGCGTGCAGCATTGGAGGGTGCATTCCACGGAAACGCAGGGATCATCCTGATCGCAGGAACAGGTTCGATCGCATTTGGGAAGGACAGTAAGGGAAACGTCCATCGCGTGGGAGGATGGGGAAGAGTGCTTGGTGACGAGGGGAGCGGATATTATGTGGGACGGCTTGGATTGACGGCGGTGACACGTCATCTTGACGGACGCGGAGAAAAAACAGTGTTGACCGGAATGATTGCAAAAGAATTGGGATTGAAGGACCAGACGGAGATCATCAACGCCGTCTATAAAAATGGATTTGATATAGCCACGGTCGCACCGTTCGTGCTGAATGCTGCCGAGAAGAAAGATAAGGTCTGCCGGGCGATCGTTGAGAATGCGGTGATCGAACTTTCGTGGCATATTCTGGTCGCAGCGGAAAAGGTCTCAGCTTCATCGAAGAAAAAAGTGAAAGAAAAGATCCATGTTTCGTTTATCGGCGGACTCATTGCAAATGACACCATCATTACGCGTCTGCTGAAGCAATATCTAGCGCAGAATTTTCCTATGATCGAAGTGATTCGGCCGATGTTGTCCCCGGCGGCAGGAGCGGCGTTACTCGCACAAAAATTCCTTCGCTCATGACGAAAACGATCAGTGTTCTATTGATTGCATTGATCTTCCTTTCCTGTTCATCTCCCCGGGAAACACAGATCACTTATGTTCCCGTGCCGGTTAAACTTCAGGAAAAAAAATCTCTGCCGGTTGACTGGATCCAATCAACATTGGATTCCATGCCGCTTCAGCAAAAGATCGCACAGCTTTTCGTCATCTGGACGAGGGCAGGATTTATTCCTGAAGATTCGAAACAGTGGCAGGAAAAGATTCGCTACGCAAAAGAGATCGGTGTGGGGGGATTCTATTTCTCTCACGGCACGGCGTACGGATTCGCTGTCAACGCAAACAAACTCCAATCCGTTTCAAAGATTCCCCTGCTGATCTCCGCTGACTTCGAATGGGGAACGGGAATGCGCATTGAAGAAGCGACAACATTTCCCCGCGCCATGGCCCTCGGCGCAACACGCGACACGAATCTTGCCTATGAAATGGGAAAAGCGGTCGCACGGGAAGCACGCTCGCTCGGCGTTCACCAAGTATATTCGCCCGATGTCGATATCAATAACAATCCGAAAAATCCGGTGATCAATACACGGTCGTTCGGTGAGGATCCGAAACTCGTCAGTGAGTTTGCCCGGGCGTATATCCGCGGAACGCACAAAGGACATGTGATCTCCACGGCAAAACATTTTCCCGGTCACGGGGACACGGAGATCGATACACATCTTGACCTCCCATCCGTCCATTTCACCCGCCAGCGTTTTGATTCATTGGAACTCGTTCCCTTCCGCGATGCTATCAGCAATGGTGTCATGTCCGTAATGGTAGCGCACATCCATTCCAGCGCATTCGATCAGTCGGATTCGATTCCCGCGACGGCTTCCGGTAATGTGATGACCAAGTTGTTGAAGGAAGAATTGAATTTCAAAGGGCTGGTCGTAACGGATGCCCTTTCGATGAAGGGAATTTCGAAACTCTTTGAACCGGGCGAAGCGGCGAAGCATGCTTTTATCGCCGGCGCGGATATTCTGCTGATGTCCCCCGATGCGGATGAAGGAATAGACTCTATTTATGCGGCAGTGAAGCGCGGAGAGATATCCATTGAGCGGATCGAACAATCCGTCCGAAAGATCCTCGTGGCAAAGCAATGGTGCGGACTCGATACGAACCGGTTCGTGAATGTGGATGACGTTTCATCGGTCGTTTCGAACAGTGAGATACGCAGCCTGAATGAAGTGATCGCCCGTCGTTCCATTACAGTTGCTGGAAATGAGAACAATATCCTTCCATTGCAGAACCTGAACGGAAAGAAAATACTGGATATCGTTTTTTCGGACAGGGAAGATCCTGACAGTGCGGATGATCTTCACGATGAACTCTTCAAACGAAAGAAGATGGAATTCGTCCGGATCGACCCCCGCAGCAATCAGATGGAATTCGATGATGTTCTGAAGAAAGCGAAATTCAATGACCTGATCATCTGTCAGTTCATGGTCTACACGCGGTCTGCGGAACTCAATTCCGGATTCCTGCCGAAAAAAGTGGATGACCTGATGAGTGCGATCATTGCCTTAAAGAAACCGGTCATTGCTGTTGCTCTCGGTAATCCGTATGTGATGATGGAATTCCCCAAAGTGGATGCACTCGTCGCAACATTCGGTCCCGGCACATCATCGGTGGACGCTGCCGCAGAAGTGCTCTTCGGAGAACAGCCGGCTTCCGGGAAACTTCCCGTAACGATTCCGGGACGATACAATTTCGGCGACGGCGTGCAGCTGAATGCGATTGCCCTTCGCAACGGCACTCCGCAGTCCGCCGGATTCGACGCTGATTCTCTTGCGAAGGTCGATTCCATCATCACGCGGGCCATTGCGGATTCGGCGTTCCCGGGCGCAGTGCTGCTGGCGGCGAAGGACGGTATTATCGTCCACGAAAAAGCGTACGGCCGCTTTATGTATGACTCGGCATCCGAACAGATGACGACCGATGCATTGTTCGATCTTGCATCCGTAACGAAGGTGATCTCCACGACCAGTGCGGTAATGAAATTAGTGGAAGAAAAGAAAATCTCCCTCGATGATAAGATCGTAAAGTATTTCCCCGCGTTCGGACAGAATGGGAAAGAGAACATCACACTCTATAACCTGCTTGTGCACAACAGCGGACTCCAGGCGTGGCGGAAGTATTATGAATTCTGCGATTCACCTCAGTGCGTGATGGACTCCATCTTTGCGGCGCCGCTGATCTACCGTACGGGGGACTCGACACTCTACAGCGATATGGGACTGATCACGACCGGGAAGGTCATTGAAAAAGTAACGGGGAAAACATTGGCGCAATATGTCGATTCGGTCTTCTTCAAACCGCTGGGGATGAAGAATACTATGTATAATCCTCCCGCGGAGTTGTGGAAACGGACAGTTCCGACGGAGATCGATTCATTCTGGAAGAAAACATACCAACCTGTTCGCGGACGTGTTCACGATGAGAATGCTGCAACGCTCGGGGGGATCTCGGGACATGCCGGTCTTTTCTCCACCGCATCGGACCTGGCCAAAATCCTGCAGATGGAATTGAATTACGGTATCTATAACGGGAAACGGTATCTCGATTCAACGACCATCGCGCGGTTCATCAAACAGCAGGGGGAGAGCAGCCGCGCCATCGGATGGGACACCCGCTCGACGGGACGCTCATTCTCCGGACTATTCACATCAGCCGTAACATTCCTTCATACAGGATTCACCGGCACCTCCGTTGTCGTCGATCCCGAAAAAAAGATCATCGTTATCTTTCTGACGAACAGGGTCTATCCGACGAGGAATACATCGAAGATCGCGCGAGTTCGTCCTGCGGTGCATGATGCCATCTTCGGTGCGGTTAAATGATCATTAATAGCCTTGCCAAGGTTTCAACGAAATTTCCTGTAACATTGGCAAGGCTTCATCACGTTCTATGAGCAGCGTCGTCTTCCGTACAAAACTCTTCAAATATCCCGGCAAGGGTGGCTGGACCTTCGCGACCGTTCCGAAGAAGCATGCGCCGTCCGCCAAACTGGCGTGGGGAAGAACACCGGTGATCGCATCGATGAACGGCAATGAGTGGCGCACCAGTGTGTGGACGGAGAAGAACGGCCGAGTACTGCTTCCGATCCCCGCAAAACTGCGCGGTCCGCTGGGGG
>CAIVNT010000215.1 GCA_903907305.1 uncultured Ignavibacteriota bacterium | reverse complement strand
GTACAGTTCAAAAAATTACTGGGACTCGATACAGTGCTGCTGGGATTTGGTCTTCCGGACGAGAATGCACATTCTCCCGACGAACATATCAACATCGATCATTTCTTTAATGGCATAAAGACATCGGTTCATTTTTTCAATGATCTGCCCGAATTCTGGAAAATGCGTTCCAAAAAGAAGAAAAAATAGATCAGCGGATGCAATTGGTAATAATCCGGTAATAGTAAATCAGTATATTCGTTCTAATATTTATTTAACTCACTAAATCCCCCCCCCATACATAATTAAAAGGTTTTCTATGAAATATGCGATACGCCTTCTATTGCTGATGTCTGTTTTGTCATCGGCAATGTTCGCTCAAGGAGTCACGAACGGTGCTATCACCGGACAGGTCTCCGATAAAGACGGTAATGTTCTGCCCGGTGTCAATGTTATGGCAGTTCACGTACCGAGCGGTACAAAATATGGTGTCACTACACGCGAAGATGGTCATTACAATCTTCCAAACTTGCGTGTTGGCGGACCTTATACGATCACAGCTTCGATTCTTGGTTTTTCAAAACAAGAACGACCAAATGTTTTTGTTCAACTGGCACAGACAACACAGCAGGATTTCCGCCTGACATCAGAAGATGTTCAGATGGGAGCAGTGGAAGTCACAGCGGAACGAAGCACAGTGTTGAACGCAGGCCGTACGGGTGCAGCTACGTCCGTGAGTGCTGTTGCAATACAATCATTGCCGACCATCGCCCGTAAGGTGCAGGACTTCTCTCGATTAACCCCACAGTTCAGCGGAAATAACTCCTTCGGCGGTATGGACAACCGTTACAATAATACCACCATCGACGGTTCATATTTTAACAACTCATTTGGCCTTCAGGGACAGCCCGGTGATCGTACCGGAGTTGCTCCTGTTTCAGTCGATGCGGTTGAACAGATTCAAGTGAACATCGCTCCGTACGATGTCCGCCAGGGAAATTTCATCGGTGCCGGTGTTAATACCATCACCAAGAGCGGAACGAACGATATCGCCGGAACGGCTTACTATTATATGCGTCATCAGGGACTCGTCGGTCAACAGGCCGGTGATGTGGAATATAAACCGGGACGTTTCCAATACTATCAAGTCGGCGCGAATGTCAGCGGACCGATTATCGAGAATAAACTATTCTTGTTCGGAAGTTTTGAAAGCGAAAATCTCACTCAGCCTGGAACTACCTTTCGAGCAAACAAAGGGGGCGAGACGGTGGGTGGAAATACGACCCGCGTTCTTGCTTCCGATCTTGATGCTCTCAGCAGTTTCCTGAAAACGAATTTCGGTTATGAGACCGGTCCGTATCAGGGATATGATAACGAAACTCCAGCAATGCGTCTGCTTGCCAAAATGGATTATAACATGGATGATAACAACAAGATCATTCTTCGCTATATCCACCTTGATTCAAAAACAGACGTTCTTGAGTCGAACTCTTCATCGCTTGGTCTGGGTACTGGCGGACGTCAGAATGTGACCACTGCATTGGGATTCCAGAATTCAAACTATCAGATCGGCGAGAACATCCGGAACATCATCGGTGAATGGAACTCGACCTATGGTGATAATATGGCGAATAACCTGATTGTCGGCTATTCACATCATGATGAAAGTCGTGAATCACGCGGTTCATTCTTCCCGTTCGTCGATATCCTGGGTTCAGGCGCTACCAACTATACATCGTTCGGATATGAACCCTTTACTCCGAACAACGAACTCCGTTACTCCAGCATTCAATTGCAGGACAATTTAACCTATTATATGGGTAATCATTTCCTGACGGTTGGTGCGAGCATCGAAAAATATCAGTCGGAGAATATTTTCTTCCCGGGTGCGCAGAGTGCATATGTCTATAACAAGCTTTCAGATTTCTATGCTGATGCCAATGGATATCTTGCAAATCCCGCACGAACAGCTTCGGACAGCACACTTCGCCGCTTCCAGGTTCGCTGGGCAAATGTCCCTGGATTAAAGAAACCTGTTCAGGATCTGAAAGTTCTCTATACAGGATTCTATGCACAGGATGAATGGCAGGCCATGAAGGATTTGCGTCTCTCATTCGGACTGCGTGTTGATATCCCCTTCTTTGAGAACACCGGATATCACAATTCGGAAGTTGATACGATGAAATTCCGCGATGAGAATGCTGCTACAGCATACTATAAAACGGATAAGATGCCCGATGCAAACATCCTGTGGTCGCCCCGCTTTGGTTTTAACTATGACCTGACCGGTGACCGCACGACACAGATCCGCGGCGGATCCGGTATCTTCACCGGTAAACCGGCGTATGTGTGGATCTCCAACCAGATCGGCAACAACGGCGTGCTGACCGGTTTTGAACAGATCGATAACATCAAAACCCGTCCGTTCAATCCTAACCCGGACAGATACAAACCGACAACTGTTACCGGAGCACCGGCTGCGAGCTACGAACTGGCGTTGACCAATCCGGATTTCAAGTTCCCGCAGTTGTGGAGAAGCAATATCGCTGTCGATCAGAAACTTCCGTATGACCTCGTTGGAACCGCAGAATTCCTGTACGGCACCGATGTGAACGGCGTCTATTATATCAATGCGAACCTTCCGAAAGCAGATACTATGTATGTCGGAGTGGATAGCCGTCCGCGTTGGAAGACCACGAATAAGATCTATAGTAAAGTTACAAATGCTGTTGTCATGAAGAATGAGAATGTTGGATATTCATGGAACCTTGCATTCTCTCTTGAAAAACCGTTTGCTGACGGCTGGTTTGCAAAAGCCGCCTATAGCTACGGCGTTTCAAAGAACACCGTTGATCCGGGTTCCATTGCTTCC
>CAIVNT010000214.1 GCA_903907305.1 uncultured Ignavibacteriota bacterium | reverse complement strand
TCGAAAAACAGATCGCCGATCTTGAGAGTTCACGTTTAAAAGGTCAAAAAGATCTCAACATTCAGCAAGGTACCGAAAAACAGGAGAGTGCGGCTGTCGCTGCACTGGAAAAGGATGCGGAACATACACGCGGCGCTGTCCGCGAAACGCTGAACCGTGTTCGATATTTTACTGTCTCCGATCTACAGCCTGAGGTTATACAACCGATGGCAAAAGATCTGATGACGGAGAAGGAAAGGCTCGAAAAGGAATATGCAGAGCTTTCGATTCGGAAAACGTCCCTAACTGCAGAGACATCTGCATTGACCGGAAGTCTTGCTTCTGATTCTCACACGTACGAACGGCAAGTATTGGACTTGAAAGAGCTCGAAGAAACGGTGATTGAACGACTGGCACAGGCTGGTAATAAAACGCTGGATGAAGTGAAGAGTATTCTGGAACGCCGTCTTGAGACTGTAAAGGAAAAGAAAGAGATCGGCCGTTTTCATGAAGAGATAAGTTCTTGCCGTTCGTCCCTTACAGCGTTACTGGGGGAAAAAGGCGACCGTGAGTATGATGGGGAGAAGCACTCGGCTGCGACGACACTCCGTTCCGGAATGACTGAGAATCTTGATAAGATCGCTATGGAGATCGGCAGATTGGAGGAAGCGATCCGGGACGGAGATACAAAGATGCGCCGTAAAGCAGACCTCGTTAAACAACGGGATATGCTTGAGAACCGAAAGATGAACATCAGCACGATGAAAGGATTGTTTACTGCGGTCAAATTTGTGAAGTATGCATCGCGCGTCTATCTTGAGAATATTGTTGCCTTGGCGAACCAGCGGTTCAAGCATCTGGCACGACAGAAACTGAAGCTTGAACTGGACGCCGATGGTTCATTCCTTGTCCGTGACTTTTTGAACGACGGCAAAGTCAGAAGTGCTAAGACGCTATCCGGCGGGCAGACGTTTCAGGCATCCCTGTCGCTTGCACTGGCGCTTTCCGACAGTATACAGGGACTTGCCAGAACAAAGGAGAATTTCTTCTTTATGGATGAGGGATTCGGGACGCTCGATAAAGAGTCGCTGACGGTCGTTCTTGATGCGCTCCGTTCGCTCCGGAGCGAGAACCGTGTTGTCGGTATCATTTCCCACGTGGAAGAACTGCAGCAGGAGATCGATAATAATGTTCGGGTAACGCTCGATGAGGAAAAAGGAAGCATCATATCATATAATTAGTTTTACGTTCTTAACAATAGTGAGAGTGAATGCGGGGAAGGAAGAGTGGGAGAGGGTGAGAGTAGCCGTGTTAACAATTAATAATTGACAATTGACAATGCGAAGAGCAATGAGGAAATCAGAATGTTGAATATAGAATGAAATGCAGGTCAGCAATTAACCCCTTACGTTATTATCAGCTTAAATTGTTTAGGCTAAAAGGAAAACACAAATGATAAAGAGAATTCTTTTGATAAGCGGAAGCGTGCTCGTCCTGGCGATTGCAGCAACTGTCTATATATTCTATCCTTTGATCAAGAACATGACACAGATCGAAATTGTAGAAATCGATCCGATGGTAACAGTGGTGACGGGAGGAGGAGGGAACAGCGGAATTATTGTCGGTGATGGTCTTGTAGTGGTGATCGATACGAAGATCATGATGAATGCTGCGAAG
>CAIVNT010000213.1 GCA_903907305.1 uncultured Ignavibacteriota bacterium | reverse complement strand
TGCAAAAGCACCGTCACATTCATTGATGGCGACAAAGGGATCCTGCGCTACCGCGGATATCCCATCGAACAGTTGGCGGAAAAAAGTTCCTATCTCGAAGTGACCTATCTTCTGCTGAACGGCGAACTGCCCACGAAGAAACAACTCGAGGATTGGGAAGCAAGCGTGATGCTCCACACGTACATCCACGAGAATGTAAAGAAACTGATGGAAGGTTTCCGTTATGATGCTCATCCCATGGGAATGTTCATCAGCACGGTTGCAGCTCTTTCCACCTTCTATCCTGAAGCGAACAAGGTATTCGATCAGGATGTACGTCAGAAACAGGTCCTCCGTCTGATCGGTAAGGTCCCGACCATTGCGGCATTTTCCTACCGGCACATCAAGGGAATGCCCTATGTCTATCCGAATAACGACCTCAGTTTCATCAAGAATTTTCTCAATATGATGTACAGCATCGGTTCTCACAAATATGAGGTCCCGAAGATTTTCGAAAAAGCGCTGAACATTCTGTTCATCCTCCATGCGGACCATGAACAGAACTGCAGCACCAGCGCTATGCGCAGTGTCGGCAGTTCGCAGGTCGATCCGTATTCCGCCACTGCAGCCGCTGCGGCAGCGTTGTATGGACCGTTGCACGGAGGAGCGAATGAAGCGGTACTGAGAATGCTCGATCACATAGGCAGTATCAAGAACGTCCCTTCGTTCATCGAAAAAGTGAAAGCAGGAGAAGGCAGACTGATGGGCTTCGGTCACCGCGTCTATAAGAACTACGACCCCCGTGCAAAAGTCATCAAAGAACTTGCGGACGAAGTCTTCAAAGTGACCGGCGTCGATCCGAAACTGGAGATCGCTCTGGAATTGGAACGCATTGCATTGAGCGATGATTATTTTGTGAAGAGGAAATTATATCCGAATGTGGACTTCTACTCCGGACTCATCTACAAAGCGATGGGCTTCCCGATGGAATTCTTCCCGGTGCTCTTCGCTATCCCCCGCACATCGGGCTGGATCACCCACTGGCAGGAAATGCTTCTGGATGATGATCAGAAGATCGCCCGCCCGCGTCAGATCTATCTCGGCCATGACACACGTGATTATGTCGGGATCGACCAAAGGAAGTAACATCACTTTTACTAAACGTCCCGCAGCTGCGGGACGTTTTTATTTTGGAGCAACCGTATGAAAGCAACCATCAATAATTCTCTAATGCGCTACATCGATGTCGGCTCACAGAGTTCTGTCCCGGTCATCCTCATTCATGGATTTCCGTTCAGTCACAAGATGTGGAACTTCCCTGGCGGCCAGGTAGATGCGCTCACCTCCACTAATCGTGTAGTCGCGTACGATCTTCGCGGTCATGGTGAAAGTGAAGTCGGTTCAGGACATTACTCCATTGAACTGTTCGTGGATGATCTCTTCTTACTGATGGATCACCTCAACATCCCGAAAGCGGTAATCTGCGGGCTCTCTATGGGCGGTTATGTGGCCCAGCGAGCGATTGAACGGAATCCTGACCGGATCATCGGGCTGGTTCTTGCAGATACTAAAAGTGATGCGGACGGTAACGAGGCAAAGATCAAACGCGCAAACGGTATCAAGTTTGTGCAGGCAAACGGTATGAGATATTACGCACAAGATTATGTGAAGATCGTCTTTGCTACACAGGCGTTCGAAGGGAAAGCAGAAGCGGTAAAATCAATGCAAAGCATCGTTGAACGTACGGCTCCTGTTGCGATCTTCGGAACACTCCTGGCTCTTGCAGGACGAACGGATACAACGCACAATCTTCCGAACATCAAATGTCCTACCCTGATCCTTGTCGGGGAAAAAGATACAGTCACTCCTGTTGCCGCGTCTCAAATGATGCAAAAGAATATCCCCGGTTCGGAGATGTTCATTATTCCCGGTGCGGGACATGTAAGCAATATGGAAAATCCGCTCGAATTCAACAAACACTTGACCGAATTCATCGCTAAGATCAAATGATAGTTCAGTGAACCTTCGCAAGGATTTTTGTCACCTCCGTATCCTTGCGAAGGTTTCAATATCCCTCCATACACTGCCATGTCCAAAACTATCCCCTCCCTTCATCGGTCCATCATCTCCTGTCATACATGTCCGCGGTTAGTGGAGTGGCGGGAAGAAATTGCTCAGACAAAGATAAAGCGATTTATGGATTGGGAGTATTGGGGAAAACCTGTGCCGGGTTTCGGCGATGCGAATGCTCAGCTGTTATTAGTAGGACTGGCTCCCGCCGCACACGGAGCGAACAGGACCGGCAGGATGTTCACCGGAGATGAAAGCGGCAAGTGGCTTTATCGTGCGCTATTCAAGGCAGGATTTGCAAATCAGTCTTCTTCCACCGACCGCAGCGACGGGCTGAACCTGACAAACTGCTACATCACTGCGGTCTGCAGATGCGCTCCCCCGCAGAACAAACCGGCACCGGACGAATTGAAAAACTGCCGTCCGTTCATCCTGGATGAATTCCGCCTTTTGAAAAATCTCCGCATTGTGATCGGACTTGGTAAGATCGGTTTCGATACAGCTTTCAACTGCATGAAAGAACTCGAGTGGACAGAACAAAAATCCCGTCCAAAATTTTCTCACGGCGAAATTGCAACGGTCAATTCAAACATTATCCTTCTCGGCAGTTATCATCCCAGTCAACGGAGCACCTAACGCGAACCCGCATGGATAGCAAAAACATTTCAGCGTTTTCCTGCCTGCTTCCATCGTCATATCTGACTGAGATCCGAAAAGATGAAATCCGCCGGAGACTAGCGCCGCCGGAACCGC
>CAIVNT010000212.1 GCA_903907305.1 uncultured Ignavibacteriota bacterium | reverse complement strand
GTCCGGACCGTTGATATTGCAGAACAGGAATTGGGAGAGAAGGGGAAACTATATTCTCTCGGCGAGATCATTCACAATCCTGTAGAGATCGATCGTCTTGAAGCAAAAGGATTGCGCACCATACGGCATGAAGACCTTCCGAATCTGAAGGATGCAAAAGTACTCATCCGTGCGCACGGCGAACCGCCTGAGACATTCCGTAAGATGAAAGAATGGGGAATTGACGTGATTGATGCGACCTGTCCTGTGGTGACGAAAGTTCAGGAGCGTATCCGTAAATTCTATGATAAACAGTATCAGGTTGTGATCTTCGGTAAAAAGGACCATGCCGAAGTGATCGGACTCGTCGGACACACGAATGGAACGGCGATCGTGATCAAATCCGTTGCGGAGATCGACAAACTTGATCTCACAAAGGAGACAGTGCTCTTTTCCCAAACGACAATGGATAAAGAGACGTTCTATGCGATCCGTGATGCGATCAAAGGACGGATCAAAGCGGAATTTGAAGTAGGGACATTCGAAGAAATGGCGATCGACTTCCATGCGAAGGACACGATCTGCGGTCAGGTATCGGGGCGCGAAACGAAACTTCGCGATTTCTCCAAGAACAATGACGTAATGATCTTTGTTGCCGGCAAGATGAGTTCCAATGGAAAAGTACTGTATGAGATAGCAAAATCCGAGAACCCACGGACGTATTTTGTGGAGAGTGAATCCGAACTGAAGAAGGAATGGTTCGGCAACGCTCAGTCCGTCGGCATCAGCGGCGCAACATCAACACCGCATTGGCTGATGGAGCGGGTGAAGAATGAGATCGAACAACGATATTCATAGTGTTTCTGCCACCAAGGCACGAAGACACAAAAGTGTCACGAAAAATAATTTGTGGGATTTTGTGCCTTTGTGATTTTGTGGCGAAAGAATTAGAAGTATTGCTTTTGTAACAGGTCATCCACAACACACTAAATCAATCACTAATCAGTAAGTGATCGTTATTATGTGAAGAACCGGAAGCTGATGACCGGCCGGTAAATCGCAGAATAATGGTCTGGTTCCCGTGTTGCAGGTTACTGCAGGACAGGGAACGATGGAGACACGTAATGTCAGAAAAAGAGATAGACGTACTCGTCGACGAGAAGCCGTATTCCGCCGAAGAGATGAAACAGATGATGGAGATGTACGAAGCAACGCTGGGTAAGATCACCCAGGGTGAGATCGTCAAAGGGAAGATCGCCTTCATCGGACACAATGATGTTGTGTTGGACATCGGTTTCAAATCCGAAGGCACTGTGCCGATCGGTGAATTCCCGAACATCAAAGATCTGAAGATCGGCGATGAAGTAGAAGTGTTCCTCGAGAGCATCGAGGATAAGGACGGACAGATGGTCCTCTCCCGCAAACGTGCTGATTTCATGCGCGTATGGGAAAAGGTCACCCGTTCCTACACCAGCGGCGAAGTCGTACAGGGAAAGATCATCCGTCGTATCAAGGGTGGACTTGTTGTGGACGTGATGGGAATCGATGCATTCCTTCCCGGTTCGCAGATCGACGTTCGTCCTGTGCGTGATTTTGATGCATTGCTCGGCCGCGATATGGATTTCCGCGTGGTGAAAGTGAACCATCCGTCGGAAAACATCGTCGTCAGCCATAAGATCCTTGTAGAAGAAGAATTAGCAGACCAGCGTAAAGCGATCCTCTCCGGTCTTGAAAAAGGCCAGATCCTCGAGGGTATCGTGAAAGCTATCTCCGACTTCGGTGTGTTCATCGATCTCGGCGGTGTAGACGGTCTTGTGCATATCACCGACCTCTCATGGGGCCGTATCAACCACCCGTCCGAAGTTGTGAAACTCGACCAGACCGTGAACGTTGTCGTTCTTGATTTCGATCAGGAAAAGAAACGTATCTCGCTCGGAATGAAGCAGCTCCAGGCGCATCCGTGGGAAAAGATCGACGAACGTTATCCGATCGGCAAAAAAGTCAGCGGAAAAGTTGTTTCGCTTACCGATTACGGCGCGTTCATCGAGATCGAAAAGGGTATCGAAGGTTTGATCCACATTTCCGAAATGAGCTGGACCCAGCACGTGAAGCATCCTTCACAGATGGTCTCCATGGGCCAGGTGATCGAAGCTGTGATCCTGTCGCTCGATGCAGCCGGAAAGAAGATCTCTCTTGGCATGAAGCAGCTTGAACCCGATCCGTGGTCATCACTGATGGTGAAGTATCCGATTGGTTCGCGTCATGCAGGAACAGTCCGCAACCTGACCAACTTCGGCGTGTTCGTCGAACTGGAACAGGGTATCGACGGTCTGATCCATATTTCTGACCTGTCTTGGACGAAGAAGATCCGCCACCCCGGTGAGATCGTGAAGAAAGGCGATTCGATCGACGTCATCATCCTTGGTGTTGATGTTGACCAGCGCCGCATCTCGCTCGGACACAAGCAGCTGAATGACAATCCGTGGGATACATTCGGAAGCCAGTATAAAGTGAATACAGAAGTTGAAGGGAAAGTGGTCCGCATCATTGAAAAAGGCGTGATCGTTGAACTTCCGCTCGGCGTTGACGGATTCGTTCCGCTCTCGCAGCTGTCGCAGACACCGATCAAGAACCTTGCAGAAGCGTTCCAGGTCGGAGACAAACTGCCGATGTGCGTCATTGAATTCGACGGCGAAAGCAAGAAGATCGTTCTCT
Source organism: uncultured Ignavibacteriota bacterium (assembly GCA_903907305.1). Lineage (GTDB taxonomy): Bacteria > Bacteroidota > Ignavibacteria > UBA10030 > UBA8401 > UBA8401. The sequence continues at coordinate 199 of CAIVNT010000212.1, read as the reverse complement.
CTGTGGTGGAATACCTCCGCGGAAAAGAACAGACGATCATTGATGACTATGTTGCAAAACATAAACTTCCCCCCATCACGCTGAAGGATGCCATGCCGGTTGAGCTGACACCCGAAGAGAAACGTGCTGCGGATGAAGAAGCATCATTGAAGTAATCCATGTTCCATCAAGTGCCGCTCGCTTTGGTGTGAGCGGCACT
>CAIVNT010000211.1 GCA_903907305.1 uncultured Ignavibacteriota bacterium | reverse complement strand
AGGATTCGTCCTGGCTCCATTTATGGCTGGTTCAACGGCGGCAGATTTGCTCTATAGAATGTATTCGGTGGTCTGCCATCAATTCGGCAGTCGTTCATTCCATCTGCATGGATCTCCACTGGCAGTCTGCATCAGGTGTTCCGCTATTTACATCAGCTTTTTGCTAATGCTGATCGTTTTGCGGTCATCAACCTGGTTGCGCAATAAAGAATTCAAAACTCTACCGTTGATGACCGTAACGGCCGTTCCAATGGCTGTGGATGGTATGTGCTCGCTGCTTGGTCTGTATCAAGCAACAGACATGTCGCGGATTCTTACAGGATCACTCTTTGGAATTGGGATCGCACTTTTACTTCATCAATCTTTAGTCGGGACAGTACACTCATTATTTTTCAAAAGAACTTCACATTATGAACTCGAAACCTGATAAATTTATTCCGTCCTTATACGGCGGACTTCTCATTGCAACAGTTTGGTCTGTCCCCGGATTGAATTTCCTCAATTGTCTCTGCTGCGCTGGTGTTCTGATGGGGGGATTCCTCGCGGTTCTTCTTTATCAGCGTGAATTTACAGAGGGAATTGAGCCGTTAACAAAAGATGATTGCGTTCAGATCGGCATCTATACAGGGGTGATCTCAGCGGTGGCGACAGCACTGATCCAGTATATCACAACGGTGCTGTTCGGGAATGTAGCGATCGATATTATGATGAGGATCGTAGAACGGATGCACCTGGATCTGCCGCCGGAGTTCTATCCTATGGTAGAAGAAGCGAGGAATGCCGAACCGAATCTGCTCGGATCGATCATTGGAATATTTATTTACATCCTGCCCGGCACACTTTTCTCATATCTCGGAGCGATGATCGGCTGGAGAGTATTCCAGCCCAAAGAAACACTGTAGGACGAAGCATTTACCCGCCAGTTTTTTGGTGGGCAGCTTCGACCTACGGTGATCTTGAATAAATCTTTCTATACTGTCAGCAATACTCTGATCACTAGATCTTCCTGCGTTCTTATTCCTGCCTAATCAGACAATAGTTATTTGTTCGGATTCAATACTGCCTTCAGTATATTCCCATAACAATAATGACAATTATGGAATTTTACAGACGACATCTTCCCCATATCCATCTCGGACAGGCAACATTCTTCATTACATTCCGATTACATAACTCGCTTCCTAATTGGATTATTCGGCAGATTCAAGAGGATTTGGAACTGGAAAGAATGTTGCTGATGAATGGTGTCGGGGACAGAAAAGAATTTCAGCGCAGCTATTTTGAGCAATTCGACAAAATTTTGGATGCACAAAAAGATGGTAACCGCTGGCTAAACGATCCTTTAATAGCTTCGATTGTTGCTGACGCAATACTTTACCGTAATGGCAAACGATTCAATCTGATCAGTTATAGCATCATGCCAAATCATGTTCACCTACTTGTAACTGTAACAGATGCACACGAACCCAGCGAAAAAATGCGATATACACATCTCACCAGTGTTCTTCAATCCCTCAAAAGTTATACGGCAATCGAAAGTAATAGGAAGCTTGGCCGTCGTGGACAATTCTGGCAGAGGGAAAGTTATGACAGGGTGATACGTGATCAAAAGGAGCTTGAACGAACAATTCTGTATATCGTCTATAATCCAGTGGCGGCTGGGTTTGTAAAAAATTGGCAGGAGTGGAAATTTACGTACTGTTGTTACGATCTGTAGGTCGAAGCGTCGCTTCGACCTACAAGAAATGAATAATGATTTTTGCCATACATGAATTTCCGCTTCGTACTACATTAAGATTTAAGCACGATCCTAAACGTTGTTCCTTCGCCAACAGCACTCTTCAGTACGCTTAGTTTACCGCTGTGATACGTTTCAATAATTCTTTTTGAAAGAGAGAGCCCAAGGCCCCAGCCCCGCTTCTTTGTGCTGAATCCCGGGCGAAAAATGTCCTTGTGGTACGATGCATCGATCCCTTTTCCCGTATCCTTTACATCGATAATTGTCCTCCCGCGCTCCTTTGAAAGTGCAAATGAGATCGATCCTTTCCCGTCTTCCATAGCATCCAACGCATTCTTGATGAGATTCTCAACGACCCATTCGAATAACTCGCTGTTCACCTTTGCACTGATCGCTTCGCCGGCGTTCATGGAAATGTCGACCTTCTTTCCCATCTGCGGTATCCGTTTTTCAAAATACAGGATCGAACGTTTGATCAGCTCGGTGACATTCTCTTCCTTCAGATCGGGTTTTGATCCGATCTTCGAAAATCGATCGGCCACTTTCGTCAGTCGCCTCGCATCGTGCTCGAATTCGGAGACCGTCTCGAGGATCTTTGGTGATGATTCGGATTGATGCTTCAATAATTCGATCCATCCCATCATACTCGTCAGGGGAGTCCCAAGCTGATGGGCCGTTTCTCTCGCCATGCCGACCCAGATATTGCTCTGCTCGCTCCTCTTGATATAGCTGAAGCCGATATAGCCGACAAGAATGAATAACGCTGCAATCGAGAGTTCAATGAACGGCAGCCAGCGCAGTTCCGTGATCAGCGGCGATTCACCGTAGTGCACTCTCTGAAGCACGAGACTGTCCTGATACGTGACGAGGATCGGCTTGTTCTCTTCATCCATCGTTTTGATCATCTCAAAGAGGATCGTGGTTCTTTTGTCATCTGAGAACGTGGAATCCAAAGCGATATTCTTCGATGTGCTGATCTCGGTATCATTACCGTTCGTCAGGATCACCGGAAAATCGATCGCACCGATGATCTCGTCAAAAATGAATGTATAGTCCGTACCGGCAGCAGTATTGCTGTTGGCTAGATATTCCAGAGAGCGTGCATACAACGCCGCAGTTTCACGCTGTTTGTTCTGCAGTTCGGAAACGAGGTTGTGTGTGTACAGCAGAATGGGAATGATGATGCATAACGCACTGAGGAGGAGAGCAATCTTGATCCGGCCGGACTTGGGACTTCGGGTGTTCAGTTTCATAGAGTTGGAATAAAAAAGTCACGCTGAAACTTCTCAGCGTGACTTTGAATGTGAATCGAATCAGCGGACGATCGTCTGATCCCGTCGTGCTCCGACGGAAACTAACGACACTCTTACGCCGGACAGTTTTTCGATCGTCTCGACATATTTCATTGTTCGCGTCGGCAGCTGTTTCCATTTCTTCGCGCCGGAAACATCTGCGTTCCATCCTTTGTAGGATTGGTATACCGGTTCAACGGTCTCCAGTGTATGCACGTCAGTCGGAAATGATTTCAGCAGTTTTCCGTTACTCTTATAGCCAACGCAGATCTTGATCTCATCAAAACTATCGAGCACATCCAGCTTTGTCAATGCGATCTCGCTGATGCCGTTCACCATCAATGAGTATTTTAAACTCACCATATCAAGCCATCCGCAGCGTCGTGGTCTGCCGGTGGTCGCCCCGAATTCATGTCCGATCTTCCGAAGCGTCTCGCCCGTAATATCATTTAACTCTGTTGGGAAAGGACCGTTACCCACACGTGTTGAATATGCTTTTACAATTCCAATGATCGATTTCACTGCAGTAGGAGGGATACCGAGTCCTGTGCACGCGCCGCCGCTAGTAGGATTTGATGAAGTAACGTACGGATATGTGCCGTGGTCAACATCAAGCAATGCTCCCTGCGCACCTTCAGCGAGGATCCGTTTATTTTTTTTGAGCGCATTGTTAAGAAATGATGCCGTATCCGTGATATACGGATCGATCTTCTTATCGAACTCCTGATACTCATTCACCAGTTTGTCGATGTCAATTTCAGTCTTTCCATATACTTTGCTGAGGATCTGATTTTTCTCTTCGATGTTCCGCGTCAGTTTTTCACGCAGCACTTTCCTGTCCAGCAGGTCCACGACCCTGATCCCTGTGCGCATGTATTTGTCAATATATGCCGGGCCGATTCCGCGTCCTGTCGTGCCGATCTTCTGTGCACCCTGCTCACGGATGGTATCGAGCAGTTTGTGGTAGGGCATGATCAGATGAGCATTGTGACTGATAAAAAGCCGGCCGTCTATCTTAATGCCGAACGATTTGATCATTTCGATCTCGTCCATCAGCGCAACCGGATCGATCACGACGCCGTTCCCGATCACACATTTCACATTCTTTTGAAAGATCCCGGAAGGGACCAGGTGCAGCACGTACGTTTTGTCGCCGATAACGACCGTATGACCGGCATTTGCTCCGCCTTGATAGCGTGCAACGATATCGATCTTTTCGCTGAGCATGTCAACGATCTTACCCTTACCCTCGTCGCCCCATTGGGCGCCGACAATGATAGAAACAGACATAGAATTGATTTCGAAGTAGTTGAAGAAAGGATGGTTTTCTGATTGAGTATAGCAAGAATTGTCTCGAATCTCAAATAAGAAATGTCCCGGCCGCTCCCGATCCTTGCAACTGCATTCAAATTTGAGTAATTTCT
>CAIVNT010000210.1 GCA_903907305.1 uncultured Ignavibacteriota bacterium | reverse complement strand
CAAAGTCCAACGGAACATTCACACAGATCGTTGTATCGGTGAATGTTTGGTATGCAACGGGTGAACCTTCCACAATGATCGGAATGGTTGCGGTGGTCGGCTGTTCCGCGAATCCGTCGTCGAGCAGTAATTTTACACTATAATATCCGGGCGTTTTATACGTATGCGCAGGATTCGTTTCGGTAGATGTTGCCCCATCGCCGAAATCCCATTTCGTATTGACTGCATCACCGTCCGGATCGTACGAGAGCGATCCATTGAAGAGGATCGTTTGTCCCGTGCACGAATACACGAGCGAATCCACTACGGCAACCGGCGGACGGTTCACAAGGATCTTCACCGTTTCGCGTGTGATGCTGTTCTTTCTTCCTTGTCCGTCATTTGCTGTGAGCGTAATGAAGTGAACACCCCCTGATGGTGCGTCCCACGTGAATGCTGCTTTATTCACGCGTGTCCTGTCCGGAAGAAGCCATTCGAAATTCACCGCATGTTTATCGATATCATAACTCTGACTTGCATCGAGCAGGATGCGGCGCGAATTTGTACGGATCAATGTCTTCGTGACGATGATCGGCGGTGCATTGACGAGAATATTCTTTTGCAATGACTGAGCCGAGTTTGCAAATCCCGCATCGTCATTGACGACCGTTGTGACCGTGATGGTTCCGGATTTGGGGAATGTTTTTGTGATCTTCATTCCTTCAGCCGTAGAACCGTCCGAGAAATTCCATCGCACAGTTGCAAGATTCTTCGTCTCTTTGTCTGTGGAGCCTGTCGCTTCGAACGTGACCGGAACATTCGGCTCTGCTACTTCCGGGGTCATTTTCCAACGGACAACAGGAGGATAGTTGATGTGGATAGAAAGGGTCTTCATCCCGACGGCATCATCGAATCCGGAATTATCCTTTACTTTCAATGCTACGGCATAATCGCCCGGCTCATCGAATGTGATGGAAGGATTCACACCGTTGCCTGCTTCAACACCGTTCACATACCATGTATACTCAGAAACGGTCCCGTCCGGATCACTGGAGCGGGAACCATCCACTTGCAGCGGACGTGTCGGTTCCCACTTCGTAGGCAGAGTGAACTGCGCAGCAGGATAACGGTTGATCACCAATTCGTGCGTGGTCGTCTGAATACTGTTTGTTTGTTTTTGACGGTCATCCACTGTCAGGACGATCTTGTATCGTCCGCTCTGCTGATATTCGTGAACGACGTTCCGTCCGATACCGGTCGAGCCGTCGCCGAAATCCCACGTGTGTACGAGTTCCTTCTGATCAGCGTCCGTTGTTTTCTCAGCGGAGATCTTTTGGCGTGCGGACGTCGAACGGCGTTCTGCAGTGATCATCGGAACCGGTGCAGCGTTGATGTGGATGTTGCGGCTGATCGATTGAACAGAATTTTCCACGGCTTCTCCGTCATCCGCCGTCAATGTAACAGTGTAATCACCGGGATTGGAAAAACTGATCTGCGTATTTTCACCGTTCAGTGAATGACCTGCCGTGGATTCCCATGCATATGCAACGGTTGGATTATCCTCGTCGATCGCAGAAGCGCGAAGACGAAGAGTGTCACCGGGTGCCGCTTGTTTCACCAGATCGAAAGAGGGAATCGGTTCAGCATTCACGCGGTATTTGATGGTCTGCGTGAATGTGGAATTCGAAGTGTTCGTCCGGTCGTTTGCCGTGAGTGTGAGGGAATACGTTCCGGCGCGGTCATGTTTTACGGATACGGAATTCCCTGTATTCTTTCCGACGATTCCGGTGCCGTTCCAAAGAAAATCGAGCACGTCATTATCATTGTCTGCATCATTTTCCACGACGAACGGGACCGCAGTGGAGCGCCCAAAGATCGTCCGGAAATTCACATCCACATACGGCTGCGCATTGATGCGTATCTTTTGCGCCGCAGTCGCTTCGGTGCAGGAAGAATTCGGTGCGCCGTCGTTCACGATCAATTTTACGTCGTATGTTGTCGGCAGCAGACTCGAGAGGGTCAAGACTTTTTCGTCACTCCGAAACTCGCCGTTCACGAACCATTGATAATTCAATTGTGCATTTTCAGGATCGGAAGAGTTTACGGACGACAGCGATACGATCTCACCCGGCGCTGCGATGAGCCGGTCCGCCGTGATCACTGCTTTGGGCGGAGCATTGACAGAAACGGAAATTTCCTGCATCCAGTATTTAGGGAAATACACTCCGCGCGTGGGGATGAATAGCGAGACGAAATTCTTTCCCGCTCTTTTGAAATCGATATCAGCGGAATCTTTTTCGATGATCGTCTTCCCGAAACTCCATTTCGGGACCATGCCGGAGTTATTCTTCTTGGTTGCTTCACTCAATGCGAGAATGACGTTGTTGCAGGATGAACTGGCCAGCTGGACTGCTTCGATCACCGGCTTCTGCGGCTGACGGACAACCGTCGGTTTCAGATCCCACAGAATGGGAAATAGATTCCCCTTGATCACCAGATTGTTCACTTTCAGCGGCGAACCGGAGACCGTCAGTCCCCAGTTGTTCTTCATTCCATTCGGCAGTGTGGGGACGAAGAATCCCTTTGCGACCGGAAGTTTTGAATAATTCCCGAATTCATCACGGATGCCGACCTGAACTTGCTCTTCACCGAACGATGCAAAACTCGCCAGTTCATCTTCGAACGGACGGAAAGGGCGGATCTGCATTTCGGCGGTGGTGGGAACTCGATAGAGACAAACAGAAAGATCGACCGCGAGAATGGACCAATCATTGCGCTGTGTCGTGACGGAGTTGGAGTCAGCCACGACAAGTTGGAAACTGTTGACATCATTTCCTTCGCCTGCGCGAACACGAAGAATCCATCCGTTCTTGGAGGGCTCAACTACGGAGAATTTTTTCCAGCGATTATAGTATTGCTGCTCGTCGAGCGTGGTCAGTTTAACATTTGCTTTGGCTGTTTTTGCGTTGACGGTGAGTTTTCCGTTGCTGTAAGAATAGAGCGCGTCGAACGGAATCAGTTCATAGGTCGTTTTTGTTTCCATTCCGCCTTGAATGATATCCGCCACTCCGCCGAGTCCCGCATCAAAGATATGCAGTGTGGCTTTAGCAGCATTTGCTTCCGGTTTGATCCAGAAATCATACTGGTGAGTGTTGTCGCCGGTCTCTTTCACCAGCGCCTGATTTCCGGAGACAGAAAGGAATACTTCCTGTGAGAACAGGAATGATGAACACATGAACAATAAAAATGATAAGAACGAAACGGACCGCGTCCGGTTCAGTTGAAATGCGTGTGCTGACAATGATTTCCTGTTTAAAAATGTGCTGATGATAACGCCAAACTGCATTTATTCTACCTGATACATTCTGGAAATTACTACAATATTATCACTAATTGACTCAAATACCACTGTCAATTGTGATCCTCTCGTTTGTTTCAGCGAGACCGCCCAGTTGCCCTGACTGTCCGTCTGCACGACCGATGTCTGTACGCCGTGCTTCACGGTGATCCTCATGGACGGATACGCTGTTCCATGCGCGGAGATCTCGCTTGTTGTCGGCTGGAGCGTGCTTCCGTCGACCGGACAGTTCCATTCGATCTTCGCTACGCGGTTCGTGTCGATCGGGACGATGGAAAGGAGCCGTTCACGTGAATTGCCTGACCGGTCCGTCGATTTCAATGTCACTTGTTTTTCCGCCTGCTCTGCAGAGATGATGAGTGAGAATGCCCCGTTTGCTTCAAGCGGTGTCGTTTTGCCGTTCACCATAAAAGATGCATCAGCTTCGGTGGTTCCTTTTATGATCAATTGTGAAAGCGCCGTATAGCGTCTGTCAGTATCCCAGCCTTCAACATAGATCGCCGGCGGGAGTTTATCCTCGACGCGTAAAATTTTGTAGACGGGACTTTCCATTCCGCGCAGACCGAATTTATCCACGCCGGTCAAACGGACAAAGACAACACCGAGTTCGATGTTCTCCAATTTCAGATTCGGCTGTATTGTCGCGAATCCTTTGATGGTCGTATTGAACTCTTTCGTTTTGCATAATTCCACTTTGTATCCCGTGCTCAGTGCAATGGAATTCCAGCGGAGCGGAAGATTATCCGAATAGATCACGGAGTCGATGCCGTTCCATGCCAATTGCGGTGCAGCGAGGAGCGCGATCGGGGGAAGCGGATCTTTTCCTTTCTCCACGACGGTCCCTTCGTTGGACCGCAATTTCACTTTTCCATTGTTTGCGGAGACATCCATCGTCCCATCGTAATTGGAAAGTTTCACGCGGCGCTCTTCAACAGCGCTTGCCCAGAATTTTCCGGAGCGGACCTGCGATTCAGATGTGCCGGCCTGGAACGTGAAGTTGTTCCGTTCTTTTGCACTCTCAGTCAGTTTCGTCAGCAGACTTCCTCTCACCAGCGCAATGTCGCGGCGAATGCTCTGATCCAGTCTGTCCATCTTCGATTCTCGGATGACCACAGTGGAATTGGGATCGACCATCACTTCCACGCCGTCCGTAAATGCAAGCTGCGCAAAACTGGCATCGCCGGTCTTGATGCCGTCCGCTTGTGTGAGCATATCTCCTTTGTTCGCTCCCTTCCAATCACCGAGGAATCCTTTACGTTTGTCCACGCTGCCGTTCTTTTCCGCGATGAGTGCATCGATATCTTCGTTCCGTTTCTTCTCGATCTCTTTCTTGATCTTCTCGAGCGTGCCAAGATATAATCCGCCGTACCTCGTCAGTTCTGTATAATTTCCTTCTTTTACGAGAGAGTCATATCCTGCTGCATACGAAGTGGCCTTCTGCAACTCTTCGGGAGCGAACACGCGTGCCCCCGCTTTCAGCAGTTTGTTGAAAAAATCTTTTCCCTCTTTCACTTTGCCGTGCAGCTGCGAGAATTTTTTGATCTGTGCAAGAGCATCTTTCGACAGTGAAAATGAATTTGTTACCTCATCACGCTCCGCAAAGGAGAGTACAACCGCCCAGGCGGATGCATCACCGGTCAATTCGATGCTCTTTTTGTTGATGTCGCCGGATGAGAATTTCACCTGTGCAGAAGAAATAGCGACACAGAATATAAGAAGGTATAACAGACCCCACCCCGAAATTGATGGAGCAATGTCATGCCGAGTCCCGATTTCACCGGGATAAACTCCGACGAGGCATGATTCTCTGTGATTCGTCACACTTCTGCCGACCCGTAGGGTCACTTTGTGAAGGCATCGAGGCTGTGTCAAAAGCCAAATTTTTTCCAAGTCATTCTGAACGAAGTGAAGAATCTGGAACGAAAGCAGACACTTCGCTGCGCTCAGTGTGGCATAATTAGAGTTTTGACACAGTCTCCATCTCTTTGGGAGACTGCGCTCAGTGTGACGAATATTCGTCGTTAAGATCATTTCTTCCAGAGTATGATTCATTGATTCATAACAATTGGGATGAAAAGAGTGAATCTGCAGCCGATTCCGGCGTTGGATTCAAGGGTGACATTTCCTTTGTGGAATGTCATTACTTCTTTTACGTGTGCAAGACCAAGTCCGGTGCCGATCTGTGATGCCGCTTTTTTATTGGATGTCACCCGGAAAAATTTCGAGAATAACTTCTGCTGATCTTCCGCTGAAATGCCGTAGCCGTGATCGGTGATGATGAAGATGATGCTTTCATCCTTACGTTTCATCTCCACATCAATCGTCCGGTTCTCATCGCCATATTTGATCGCATTCGAAACGAGATTCAGGAATGCTTCACGCATCAGGTCCGGGGCGGCGACCGTCTGCGGAATATTCTCTTCGGCGGTGAATGTGAGCATGATGGATTTTGCGGTTAACTGCGGTTTCTGCGAATCGCAGACCGTTCTGGCGATCTTTACCAGATCGCACGCTTCCTGATGATAGTCGATCGTGCGGGACTCCAGTCGCTGCACATCCAGAAAACGGGTCACCAGTTGATTCATCGTCTTGCTGCTCTCTTGGATGATCCTTGTATACTCCATCCGTTCCTCGAGTTTCATGTCGGGTTCATCCAGAATGAACGAGGAGAAT
>CAIVNT010000209.1 GCA_903907305.1 uncultured Ignavibacteriota bacterium | reverse complement strand
TGTTCTTGTCTACTCCAATGATTGTTACGCCGAATTTCGATGGCACGATTTCAATAAATCCCTGGATACATCGGCGGTGAAGCGGAAAATCGCATTAGAGGGGATAAGGATCTATAATCGATACAGCACGATTCAATTTCCGGATACAGCTTTCGTCATACTGATGTATACGATATTGTCGAAGGTCCTGAAAATCTATAAGAATTTTCTCAGGATGATCGACCAGAATCACACAGCGGTATGGCGATCGTTCTGGCATGTTCTCAAATCTAAGACTTCATATTTGGATACGGTAATAAGACGGACCTCAAAGAAATGATTGAATGATCAATATTTTAATTTTAGGCCAAACACCCCCTCCGTACGGAGGACAGGCAGTGATGATCCAAAATCTTCTGGATGGGACGTATGAGGGTGTAACGCTGTACCATTTGCGGATGAATTTTTCGGCGGAGATCGACGAGATCGGAAAATTCAAATTCAAGAAGATCGTTCATCTCTTCACGCTGATGACCGGTGCGCTGTACTTCCGGATCCGTTACAATACAAAATGTCTCTATTATGTGCCGGGGGGACCGAATCTTATTCCTGTCTACCGCGACATTATCCTGCTGACGGGGATACGATGGATGTTTACGAAGATCATGTTTCATTTCCACGCAGGAAGCACTTATGGTATGTATGGAAAGATTCCGGGTGTTCTCAGGCCGTTATTTAAGATGGTGTATTTCCATCCGGATGTCGCCGTAAGGATCACGCAATACAATCCGAACGATCCGGAAATGCTCTTAGCAAAGAAGGAATTCATCATCGAGAACGGCATTCAGGATGAATATTCCGGTGGACATTCGAAGGCGCGAAATACGAAGAAGCGGATCATTTTTACCGGACTCATCTGCCGACCGAAAGGAATATTGGAACTTATCCGCGCGTGCGACATCCTGAAAAGGAACAACGAACAATTCACACTGATCGTGATCGGTAAATTTGAATCGCCGCAATTCAAAGAGGAAGTGATGTCATTGGTGCGATCATATTCGCTGGAAGCGGATATCGACTTTACCGGAATATTGATCGGTGAACAAAAATTGAATGAGTATTACAACGGGGATATCTTTTGTGTTCCGAGTCATTTTGAGACATTCGGGCTTGTCTTTCTCGAAGCGATGCAGTTTTCCCTTCCAGTTGTTGCAACGAATGTCGGCGGAATTCCGGCATTGGTGAAGCACGGCGAGAACGGACTGCTTGTTGAAAAAGGAGATCATGTGAAGCTGGCAAAAGAATTGACGACACTCCTGCAGGATGAATCTTTGAGGAATCACATGGGTGCTGACGGCCGAAATAAATATCTGAAAGAATTTACGCTCGAAGCGTTCCACGCAAAATTTGAAAAAGCATTCTTATCATTACAGTCCGATTGACCGGACGAGAAAAAGTCCTTCATGAATCGAATATCAATCCAGGAAATTGAAAACACAATATGGGATGTCATTGTCGTCGGCACCGGTATCGGCGGCGGAACAGTCGGGTTGACACTCGCACAGGCAGGAAAACGTGTGCTTTTCATTGAAAAAGGAAGATCCTATCTGAACGATAAAGAACAATCTTTCACCGGCAAATATGCCGAGATGTTCTTTCCGACCATTGAGCGTCCCGAACCGAAACATAGCAACATACTGCAAAAGGCAGGACGATGGTCCGGACTGCTGTCTGATACATCCGGTGCAAAAACGCATGCTCATATACCGTTCGTCGGTTCCGGTACAGGCGGATCAAGCGCATTGTATGGAATGGTGATGGAGCGGTTCTGGCCTGCAGATTTCAATGCGGTCCATTCTGCTGACGATTCATCTCCGATGCGCGCTGGTGAAAAATACTGGCCGGTATCCTACGAACAGATGAAGCCGTATTATGTTGCTGCGGAAAAATTATATCGGGTGCGCGGAACGGCAGATGAACTTCGCGGTGAGCAGATTGATTCGCTGATGTCCCCGCCGGAACTGACGGAAAGCAACAGTGAGATGTATTCTTTTCTGCAGAAGAAAGGATTTCACCCGTATCAATTGCCGTTGGCCTGTGAATTCAAACCCGGATGTAAAAATTGTCAGGGATTTTTATGTCCGAATGACTGTAGAAATGACAGTGGCACGATATGCGTACAGCCTGCAGTTTCAAAGTATGGAGCGGTCCTGCTGGATCTGTGTGAAGTGAAAACAGTGAAAGCATCGGACGGAATCATTACGAGTGCGGTGTGTGAACATCAGGGAATTTCGCTGACGATCCGCGGCAGTGTATTCGTGCTGGCGGCCGGTGCACTTCATACTCCCGCGCTTCTGCTTCGGTCAGCAACTTCCGAATATCCTCGCGGACTTGCGAACAGTTCGGATCAGGTGGGACGAAACCTGATGCGGCACTATATCGATATCTATGCTATTTTCTCGAAGAAGAAGCCGCAGAATTCGGACTATCATAAGCAGATCGCATTTAACGATCTCTATTCTACGGAGGATGGCAGACTCGGTACCGTGCAGTCCTTCGGGAAATTGCCGCCGACTGAGATCCAGGTCGCAACGGTCTACCAAAAATTGAAGAACAGTCCACTTCCGTTCTTAGCGGGGATCTTCAACGTCTTCCGGCCGATCGCCGGATTCTTTGCAAAAGCAATTTTCGCCGACCGGCTGATCCTCTCGAGCATTATGGAAGATATGCCTTGCGGTTCCAATCGGATCACCGTTTCGGATACCGGTGATGTGATGATGAACTACCATATCAATGCAGCCGAACAGGCACGCATCGGTCTGTTCCGCAAAAGGATGAAGGACGTTCTTCGCCCGTACAGATATTTCCTCATCAAACAGGCGGAGAGCAACGGAAGGATCGCGCACATCTGCGGAACCTGCAGAATCGGGAATGATCCTTCAACCAGCGTTCTGACACCGCAGAATGAAACTCACGATGTGAAGAATCTGTATGTGACGGACAGTTCATTCTTTCCGACGAGCGGAGGGACAAATCCTGCGCTGACGATCGCGGCAAATGCCTTGCGGGTCGGCGAGTATATTGCGGCAACATGGGAACAAAAAGTAGGATCATCACTACGTTCCTCCGCAGGAATGCAGTAATCATCACCAATGGAACATATTATGTCAATCGATATCAGCATCATCGTTGTCAATCATAATCACGGAGAGTTCATCGAGCAATGTCTCAACAGCTGTGTGGCTTCATTGGAGCAGGTGAGGGGCGAGATCATTGTTGTTGATAATTGTTCGACCGATGGTTCAAAGGCACTGCTGAAGAACTTCGGGGGAAAGATCTCTGTGATCCATAATGAAGTTCGCGCGGGCTTTTCTGCGAATAACAACAAAGCGATCCGAGCCGCTCGCGGCGAGTACCTTTTTATCCTGAACCCGGATACAAGTTTTTCCGCATCATCGATGAAGGACCTTATCAACATTGCCCGATCAACGAAGAATCTTGGACTTCTTGCGCCGCAGCTGATCTATCCCGACGGAAGTGTACAGCCTTCCTGCCGCAGGTTCCCGACCATTGGTTCATTCATTGCCCGGCGGACGCCGTTACGAGGATTCTTCGAACATTCAAAGGCGAACGAAAAACACTTGATGCTGGAAGGAGGAGCACATCCTGAAGGGAAAGTGGACTGGGTGCTCGGTGCGTGTATGCTAATTCCGAGAACCGTGTTCGATGCGATCGGTCTGTTCGACGAGCGGTTCTTTTTATATGTTGAGGATATCGATCTTTGCTACCAGATAGGTCTGCATGGGCTGGATGTGATTTATACGACACGCTGTCAGGTGATGCACCATCATCTGGCTGAAAGCGATCATACATTCTTCGGCAAAAGATCGTGGTATCACTTCAACAGTATGATTCGTTTCGTCCTAAAATATAAGTTCCGATATAATTATCTAGGGTTGTAACCTGCCGGGGAAGAAATTTTTATCATCACTCGATTCCTGAAATATTTGATAAGAGCGTCATTTCAAAGCGTTTTTTGTATAACGAATCTTGATTTTTGATCATATGAAAAAGATTGCACCGTTTTTCGGGTTCCTCTGGGTGCGGAATTCAAAAAAGCGGAACTTTGACGTCCCCGCCTTACCGAAAGAGGGCCGGTCGCTCCTTTCAATGACTTTTCCGATAATTCTGCTCTTTCGTTCTTTATACCGTTCGATAAAAAATACTACTTCTTTATAGAAAGTTTATTACATTGAACGGTATTTAAAGAACTGAATATGATAAAACGTAATTGGAAAATAGTTTTTGTTGTGATCTCTCAATGCATCGATATTCTTGGGATATGGGCGGGAGGGTTTGTCATCTTTTCACTCAAATGGAGTGAAACGATCCAATATATTACACCTGACGAGAATCTGCTCATCGGTTTTTCCGTATTTTCCGCGATCTATCTTTTGATCGCATCCATGCTCGGACTCTACCGCGGTTCATTTCATTTAAGTCTTCGACTTCAAAATCTTATCACGGCACGGGCATTCGTTATCAGCGTGCTGATCGCACTCGCACTGAACAGCTTTGCTCAGGCATTTGTGGGGAAGAAGTCCGTTATCACATTCGTTGTTGCACTACCGGTATTATTGCTGATCGGCAGGATCGCGTTGAAACGGATCAATTTGTATTTTCAAAGCCTGGGGTACGGTGTTCACAATTCGTTGATCGTCGGAATCGACAAAGAAGCGGAGAAGCTGTACTACCGATTTTCGTCATTTCCCGAGATGGGGTATAAAACACAGGGCTTCATCGTAAAAGAGAAGGTGCTTGAGCAAACGGTTCTGCCACAGTTTACCCATAATGAGATCCACAGCATTATCGGACCGAATCATATCGATCGTATCTTTCTTCCTTCTACAGAATTCACACTGAACGGATACTCGTATCTGAAAGAACTCAGTTTAAAGAGGAATGTGAAGCTCAAGATTATATCTCCTCATGCTGAAGACCTGCTGAAGATCTCCCGTATCTATGATATCGCCGGTATTACGATCTCTACACCTATGCGCTCCCGTGTGAGAATCCTGAAATATTTTATTAAGAGGTTCTTCGATATTGTTGCCTCCTCCATCATCATTCTCGTGTTGGCACCGATCTTTGTCTTGACCATTGTGGCGATCTATATTGAAAGCGGTCGGCCGATCTTCTTCCTTCAAAGGCGTGGCTCGATCCGCGGCGGTGAAGAATTCGATTTCATCAAGTTCCGCAGTATGGTGACGAATGCCGAGCAGATCAAACAGGAATTGATGGATAAGAATGAATCTGACGGCGCATTGTTCAAGATGAAAAATGATCCGCGTGTGACACGGGTTGGGAAATTCATACGTAAAATAAGTGTGGACGAACTTCCGCAGTTGTTCAACGTGCTGAAAGGGGATATGAGCCTTGTTGGTCCCCGTCCGCTGCCGCTGAAGGATTTTGAGAAAGTGAATGAGAGTGACGATTTCTGGGATGCAATTAAAGAGCGCGGTTCGGTGAAGCCGGGAATGACGGGCTTGTGGCAGATCTCGGGAAGAAGTGAGATCAAATTTAAGGATATGATCCTTCTTGATCTCTATTACGTGGAAAACCAATCGTTGTTATTCGATCTGGAGATCCTGTTCGAAACGATTCCGGTGGTATTCTTCGGCAGAGGCGCATATTAAAAGCAATTGACAATTGAAAATGGATAATTGATAATGTAACGGCAATATCAACGACGATTCTAAAACATAGAGAACTAACCCTGAAGTCCGCTCAAACATACCTCATCCTCGGCGCCAACGGCCAACTCGGAAAACAATTCGCAAAAGATCTTAATAAACGCGGCGAGACCGTCATTGCTCCGGATGAAAAAGATTGTGATATCACTTCCATTGATACACTTTCTACGTTTATCGATTCGGTAAAGCCGGCGGTGATCATCAATTGCGCGGCATATAACGCAGTAGATCTTGCGGAGCAGCAACCGGAAATCGCAGCTCTCATCAATGCTGCTGCCGTAAAGAATATCGCGACGCTCTGCAGGGACAAGAATATTTTTTTGATCCATTACAGCTCAGATTATGTGTTTGACGGCGCAAAAGGAAATCTTTACACGGAGCATGACACGCCTAATCCTCTGAATGTCTATGGAAAGTCAAAGTGTGCGGGTGAAGAAGCGGTGATCACAAGCGGTGGAAACTTTCTTCTTTTCAGGACGAGCTGGGTCTTTGGCAACGGTCCGCAGAACTTTATCCATAAAATGCTTCAATGGTCACAAAAAAATCCCGTACTGAAATTGACCGCTGATGAAGTCTCCGTTCCTACGAGCACGATCGATCTTGTGGATATCACTCTGCGCTCGATTGATAAGGGATTGTCCGGATTGTATCATCTGACAAATTCAGACTACGCATCGCGCTATGAGTGGGGACGTTATGTCGCAAAAAAACTTTCACTCCGATCTACCATCATTCCTGTGCCGATGAGCATGTTCCCAAGTGCAGCTCAACGGCCTCTCTTTTCTGCTATGACCAATCTTCAGCTTCAAGAAGAGATTGGAACTGCGATTCCGGACTGGCGAGATGCCGTTGACCGCTTCCTTCTTGAATATCCTCAGCAATAACGACGCATTTTCGTTCAGCAGAGAACTTTCTCCTTTGACGAGGGTGATTTATTTTTTATATTGGTGAGCGTTTTTCATCGGGTGTTTAGCTCAGCTGGTTCAGAGCGCCTGCCTTACAAGAAACAGAAAACGTAAGAAAACTTCCCGAAATTCTTCAAATTCGATACATCGATTCATCTCACCTATCTTTTCACCTATCTTTTTTTCTTCTCTGTAATCTCCAGAAATGGAGAATGCAATGCCGACACTCGTCAAAGATCGATCAGGTATCTTTTTCGTTGTCTATACGGTTAATGGAAAAAGAATCTGGAAATCCTCGAAGACTAAAAACAAAAATGAAGCAGCGAAACTGATGTGGCAGAAGCCTACAGCAGAATGTTGGGAGCAACAACAGGTCATTCAAACCGCTTTATCGATCAAGTTATGCCGCGAACAATACCTAGCATACGTCGAAACAAACTTCTCACCTAAAACTTACCGCATCTACACGGACTTTACGAAACGATTCATTGAATTTATCGGTGATATACCCGCTGAGTCAGTGACCACATTACAATTAGAACAATACAAGGTAAAGCGTTCGAAAGAAGTGACTGCCGTATCTATCAATACGGAACTTCGTTGTATTAAGGCTTTTTTTAATGCACTAATGAAATGGGAGATTATACATAAGAATCCTTGTCTGAAATTGAGTCCGTTAAAAGTAATCCCAAAGATTCCTGAATATCTCACACCTCAAAATCTCTCCATCCTTAGCGAATCAATACAGGAGCGGTGGCTAAAAAACATAGTTGTTTTTACAGCAATGACTGGATTACGGTTAGGGGAAGTTGTTCACTTGGATTGGAATGATGTCAATTTAGAACAAAGAACAATCTTAGTGCATTCCAATAGTGACTTTCAGGTAAAAGGTGGGGGAATAAGAACAGTTCCACTGAATGATACAGCATTAAGTGTTCTGTTAGAGATTAAAGCAGACAAAGGAACTGTGTTCAAAGGCCAAAAAGGAGGCTCAGTAAAAGGGAATTATGTCAGTCGCCGATTCAGAGAAGAGATCAGAAAGCACAAACAAGGCAGTAAATTACACTTCCATAGCCTCCGACACACTTTCGCAAGTCTTCTCGTGAAAAACGGGGTTTCACTGTATCAGGTGCAGAAACTGTTAGGACACACCACTCCACGAGTTACCCAGATATATGCACACCTACAAAACGATGAAATGCACTCGCTAGTTGATAAAATTATAATGTGTTAAATGTCCTGAGATATTGTTCATATCTGAGAATATTGATCATATACTAACTCACAGTGTTGTTGAATTAATGTGATTCACTGAAAACGTTTTATATTTGCGTTTTAAAGAACGATCGCTGCAAACTGTAC
>CAIVNT010000208.1 GCA_903907305.1 uncultured Ignavibacteriota bacterium | reverse complement strand
GACGACCGCCCCCTCACCAAGGACGGGATCAAAAAGATGAAATCGAACGTGAAAGGAATGAGCACATTCCTCCCCTCCTCCTTCACCATCGTGACCAGTCCGCTCAAACGGGCATTTGCCACCGCCGAGATCATCGCATCGCAGAATTCCTCCGGTATCGCCGTCACACCGGATGACGGTCTGCTTCCCGATGATAAAGCGAATGATATTATACAGATGCTGAAAAAATATGAGAATCATCCTACGGTCGTTCTGGTGGGACATGAACCGGGTCTTGGAAAATTCCTTGCGTTCATCCTGCAGCAAAAGAACGGATCGATTCTCGTGAAAAAAGGATCCATCATTTGTATCGATTACAATACCGAACAGCCGAACAGCTCAACGCTCCTGTTCAGCATCCCTCCAAAGATCCTGCGGATGATCCGCGTGAAAAAGAAATAATCTTCGGTGACAATCTGTTTTATTGCACGGCGTACTTCAGTATATTCCCTCATGAAAAGTACCTCTCTTACAAAAAGAACAATGGCTGCGATCGACGTCGGGACGAATTCGTTCCACTTGATCGTGGTGGAATATTCTGCATCCACCGGACAGTTCAGAACGCTTGCGCGTGAAAAAGAATTAGTGAGACTTGGTTCCGGTTCCACGGATATGAAATATCTTTCCGAGCAGGCGATGGCACGCGGCATCCAGGCACTGCGGCTGTTCAAAAAGATCGCCGGTGCATTCAATGCACCGATCCGTGCGATCGCAACAAGCGCCGTCCGTGAAGCATTGAATCAGGATGAATTCATCCGCCGTGCGAAGACCGAAGCGGGGATCAAACTGGAGGTCGCCTCCGGAGCGGAAGAAGCGCGGCTGATCTATCTTGGCGTGGTGCAGGCGCTTCCCGTGTTCAGCAAAAAAGTCCTTTGCATCGACATTGGCGGCGGCAGCACAGAATATGTGATCGGCCATAAAAAAAAGATCCTCTCCGGCAACAGCATCAAACTTGGTGCCGTCCGTCTGACGGAACGGTTCTTCCCTTCGGGAAGGATCACGGAAAAAGGAGTCAAAGAATGCCGCAAATATGTGCGTGGAATGTTATCCCCCATCGTGCGTGAAGTTGGAAAATTCGATTATCAGCAGGTGATCGGCAGTTCGGGAACGATCCTGAATCTTGCAAAGATCATCCTCGCTGCGCGTGAGGAACGGAATGAGCAATCGCTGAACAACGTCCGCTTTTCCGCAAAAGAATTGACTGCGGCAGTTGAAAAGGTATTGTCAAAGGAATATTCTGAAGACCGTGTGCGGATAGAAGGACTGGACCAATCACGCGCCGATATCATTCCTGCCGGCGCAATTATTCTCGAACAGACATTCAAAGAATTCGGGATCAAAACCCTTACCTGCTCGGAGTATGCATTACGGGAAGGGATCATACTGGACACGATGGAGAAATCGATCGAGCGTCCTTCGTTCCATCATCTGTCGGATATCCGCTACAACAGTGTTCTTCATCTTTCTCTGCAGTTTCACAATGAGATCAATCACGGCAGAAAGGTTGCGGATCTTGCATTGCGGATCTTTGATCAGACCAAAAAACTGCACAAGCTTTCCGTTGTTGAGAGAGAGTATCTTGAGGCAGCCGCGCTGCTGCACGAGATCGGACTCGCTGTCTCGCACGCGCTTCATCATCGGCACTCATACTATATTATCAAGAACGGTGAAATGCTCGGATTCACGGAGAATGAGAAAGAGATCATCGCCAACGTTGCCCGGTATCACCGCAAGAGCCATCCGAAAATGAAGCATGAAGGATTCCGACTGTTATCTCCGGAAGATCAGCAGATGGTGACGAAGATCTCCGCCATCCTTCGCATCGCGGACGGCCTCGACAGAACACACGGAGGAAAGATCTCCGATGTCCGCGTGAGGATCGTGGGAAAAAGAATCCTGATGAAGATTATCGCAGCAAAGAAGAAGGATCTCGAAATAGAATTCTGGGGAGCAGACCGCAAGAAAGAATTATTTGAAGAAATATTCCGTGTTACCACCGTCTTCAGTCAAGTCCGCAAAAAATAACACCGTTACGCGATCCGGTTACTTCATCGTATAATAATATTTGGATAATCTGTTCATGACAAACAGGATGTATCTTATCCCCGTCATTGACAGAGAACTCCGAAATGCGAATTGCCCATCTTTCCGATCTCCATCTCAGTCCCGACCATTTTCCGGAACGGACCGAGATATTCTATGAGATCCTCAACACCTGCAAGACCCTCGCGGTCGATCACATCGTCATCACCGGCGACATCACCAATCAGGCAAAGCCGAAAGAATTCGCCCACGCACGTTCCATCCTGCGTGAATGCGGATATCTTGATCCTGCAAAGCTGACCGTCACCATCGGCAACCACGATATTTTCGGCGGGCCGTATTATGCCGAAGATGTGCTGACATTCCCGGGATTCTGCAGGAAGACCGATTATGAATCGAAGGTGAAAGAATTTACCACCGCATTCCACGAGACCTTTGAAGGATGTAAGTATGTCTCGAACGGATCAATCTTTCCATTCGTAAAGATGGTAAAGGATGTCGCTTTGGTCGGGATTAATTCCGTTGCACAATGGAACTCACTGACAAATCCTCTCGGCTCCAACGGCGATGTGGGAAAACAGCAGCTGAAGAAACTCGATGAGATCTTCTCGGGGGAGATGCTGAAAGGGAAAACGGTACTCGTGTTGATCCATCACCACTTCAACAAGATGGAAGCCAAGAAGGCGGCGGGAAATCTTGAACGGCTATGGCACGCCATCGAGTCGAGCACGATGAAACTGTGGAATAAGAAGCGTTTATTTAAATTGTTCCATGCATCGTCCGTCGCCCGGGTGCTGCACGGACATTTACACCATCATCATCATTATCACCGGAAGAAGATCTCCTTCCTGAATGCGGGCGGGACAATGTTTCCGAATGACCTGTCCGAACGCAAATTCAATCTTTTGCATATCGGAACGAAAGAGATTGAACATACCGCTGTCAGCGTGAACGCACCGCAACAACGGAAATACCATGTTGCCAAACGACAATAATAGCTCATTCCCAAAGGAACGATCCATGGCTCTCACTCCATCACTCAGCAAACGATTGAAACAGATACGGCTTCTCGTGACCGATGTGGACGGCGTGCTTACCGATGCCGGCATGTATTACAGTGAGAATGGTATAGAACAAAAGAAATTCTCCACGCGGGACGGAATGGGTCTGACCCTGCTGCGGTATGCGGGATTGATTACCGCCATTGTCACCAGCGAAGAGACGGAGATCGTCCGTCTTCGTGCAAAGAAACTGAAAATCCACAATTTATATCAAGGGGTGCGGAATAAGATCAAGATTGTGGAAAAGATGAAGATAAAATATTCGCTGGAATGGAATGAGATCGCATATATCGGCGATGACATTAACGACCTTGAGGTGATGGCCTCCGCCGGATTTTCCGCAACACCCGCGGACGGAAGCCGATGGAATAAACGAATCGCACGTTATGTCACCGAACGCAAGGGGGGCGAAGGCTGTGTCCGCGAAGTATGCGATATGATCCTCGAGGCCCAACACCTTGATAAGGATATCTTCCGTTTGTATAAGAATCAATAGCGGCGTTCCGTCGGCAAAACTTTCTTTACTGTACCGACACAGAACCTTAACGCTGCATTTACGGTTTATTCACTCCGCGGTCATTCACAGGTAATACGTTCTGTGTAGATTTGTTTCCGTGAACAATCGATCGACTGTAACGACATTCATTCTACGCACAGCGCCGCTCCTTACGGGATCGCTCCTGCTGTTGTTCGTCTTCCGGAATATTAATCTAACAGAAACCGCCGGACTTATCTCCGATGTCGGCGCAATCGCTCCCCTGCTTCTTTCTTTTTACCTCATCGGCGCACTGTGCGATACTCTTGCGTGGCGTATCATCCTTCATAGTTCAATCAATACCATTCCGTTCCTCCGCCTACTGATGATCCATATCGCAGGAGAATCATTCTACCGTTTCATTCCCGCGGGCGTGGTCATCGGTGAATCCGTGAAAGTGATATTGGTGAAACGGTACTCATCACTCGGCACCCCCGAGATCATCTCCAGTCTTCTCTTGAGGAAAATGTTCATGGGAATCGCACAAGCACTCTATATCGGTCTTGCTGTGCTGGCGGGGATCATCCTGTTCGGCAGCACCATGACCGGTATGATGACAGCTGTCGGTGTTGTGTTGAGTGTATCGCTGCTTCTTCTCTTTGGCATCACGGGATATTTTTTGTCAATGGGAAGATTGGGTTCCTTCTTGTTCAGTATGCTGCAAAGGATTCCAATACCGGCTCTGGTCCAATTCCTCGGCACTCATAAAAATTTGTTGATTGAAACAGACCGGGTCATCAAGGACTCTATCGCACACCGGAAGAAGGAAGGATTGAGCGCATGCATATTCTTCTTCTGCGGCTGGACAACGGAAATGCTCGAAACATGGACGATCCTCTTTGCCGTACATGCACCTGTGGCACTCGGTTCCATTATGGTCTTTGAGCCGGTCGTGTCATTGTTACGCTCTGTTGCCTTCTTTATTCCGGCAGGAATCGGGGTGATGGATGCAGGTTACTCCGCAGCCTTTCAGGGAATTGATGCCGTGTCTGCCGGGACATTCATCGCTGCATTTATTGTAATCAAACGCATGAAAGAACTTTTTTGGGTGATCGTCGGAGTGATTCTTGCGGCGACACAGGGAGCGCTTGAGGAATCTCGCGCCCAGAACGGTCATTCCACCCTTCCGGTCGAACCGGTGTCGATCACAGAACGATCATCATTACCATCATCCATATGAAGAAGAAAATTCTTTTCATCTGCGGTTCGCGAAATCAAACGACCCAGATGCATCAAATATCGGAACATCTCTCGGAAGAATTCGAGTGTTACTTCACGCCATACTATGCGAGCGGTCATGTGGAGTTTATGCGCAGAATCGGGTTGACGGAAATGACGATCATGAGCAGAAGGTTCACTGAACGCTGTCTGGAGTATCTTGAAGAGCATGACCTTGCTGCGGATTTCCGTGGAGAGAAGCATCATTATGACCTCGTGGTGACGTGTGCGGATCTCGTTGTTCCGAAGAATATCAGGAAGAAAAAGATCGTTCTCGTTCAGGAAGGGATGACCGATCCCGAGAATTGGGCGTATTATCTGGTAAAGCTTCATTTGATGCCGCGATGGTCCGCGAGCACGTCGGCGATGGGACTCAGCGATGCCTATATAAAATTCTGTGTAGCCAGCGAAGGATACAAGGATCTCTTCATCCGCAAAGGGGTTGCCTCTGATAAATTGACCGTGACCGGCATACCGAATTTTGACAACTGCGCCAAATATTTGAACAACTCATTTCCACACAAGAATTTTGTACTCGTCTGTACTTCCGATTCCCGTGAGACGGTGAAATTTGAGAATCGGAAAGCGGTCATCCTCGATGCGTTGGAAAAAGCGATCGGACGGATCCTCATCTTCAAACTGCATCCGAACGAGAACGAGAAACGCGCAACAGCCGAGATCAATAAATATGCGCCGGAAGCGCTCGTCTTCTCCTCCGGCAGTGCTGAAGAAATGATCGCGAACTGCGATGTGCTCATCACGCAATTCTCTTCAACGGTCTACGTTGGTCTCGCTCTCGGTAAAGAAGTGTATTCAAATTTCCCGGTGGAGATGCTGAAACGGCTGACGCCGATCCAAAACAACTGTGCAGCACTGAATATTGCCGATGTCTGCAGACAGGTGCTCGATCTTCCGCACACCAACATCCTTCACTTCAAACAGCCGAAGAACCGGCTTTTCAAAGGATTCTTCCGGACGAACTATCCGTCGAAATTCTTACGCTTGTTCCCGCAGAGATCATGAAGACACTCATTATTATACAGGCACGGACCGGATCGACACGCCTTCCCAACAAGGTGTTGCTGCCGCTTGCCCGCGCCCCGCTGCTGCAAAGGATGATCGAACGTGTAAGGTGCATCTCGGGTACCGCAGAGATCATCGTTGCCACGACCACGGACCGGTCCGACGAACCGATCAGAAAACTGTGCCGCAAACTCGGCGTGAAATGTTTCAGCGGCCATCCGACCGATCTTCTGGACAGACACTATCAGGCGGCAAAACTGGAACAGGCGGACATTGTGGTGAAGATCCCGTCGGACTGTCCCCTGATCGATCCCGCGGTGATCGACTGTATACTTCGGTTCCAGAGGAATTCCATGCGCCGATTTGATTTCGTCAGCAACCTGCATCCCGCAACCTATCCCGACGGCAACGATGTGGAATTGATGACATTTGAAACACTCGAGACCGCCTGGCGTGTCGCTAAAAAGAATTACGAACGCGAACATACGACCCCGTACATCTGGGAGCATCCCGAACTGTTCAAACTCGGGAATGTGGAATGGGAACTCGATCTGAATTATTCTATGACGCACCGGTGGACGATCGATTTTCAAGAGGATTACGAATTCATCAAAACGGTATATGATGAACTGTGGGACAGACTTCGTCCGAACTTCTCCATGCACGAGATCCTGACCTTATTGAAACTGAAACCGGAGATCCACGAGATCAATGCGCGGTACGCCGGAGTGAATTGGTACCGCCACCATATCGGTGAACTGCGAACCGTCTCCGCTGCCGAGACGAAACAACTTACCTAGAGGATTATGAACGAACAACGCACGATCGAACTTGAACTGCTGGCGCTCCGCGTACGCGAACATATCATCGGTATGGCGACCAACGGAGGATGCTTCATCGGTGCCTCACTCTCCTGCGCCGACCTGCTGGTCTATCTGTACTCCGAGACGCTGAATATCTCTCCGGAGAATCTCAACGATCCGTCAAGGGATTATCTGCTGCTGTCCAAAGGACACGATGTTCCGGCGCTGTATGGAACATTCGCTGAACTCGGTTTCATCGAAAAAGAACGGCTTGCCAATCATTTGAAAACGAATGATTCCATCTACTGGCACCCGAACCGTGCCGTGCCCGGTGTTGAATTCCACTCCGGTTCGCTCGGTCATCTGCTTTCCGTCGGTATCGGTATCGCGCTCGATATTAAAATGAAACAGGGTGAAGGGAAGGTCTTTGTGATTGTGGGTGACGGTGAGCTGAACGAAGGGACGATATGGGAAGGTCTGCTTGTTGCCAGTGCGTACAAGCTGGACAATCTGGTGATCATCGTCGACAGGAATGAATTCCAGGCGAACATCCGAACGGAAGAACTCATTCCTCTGGAATCCATCGACAAAAAATTCAAGGCTTTCGGCTGCTGGGTAAAGAGGATCAACGGACATGATTTTGATCAGATGGAGCAGACCTTTTCTCGGCTTCCGTTCAGCACCGATCAGCCGAGCGTGGTGATCGCAGATACTGTCCGTGGAAAAGGACTGCCGAGCATCGAGCGGCGGGCGGACCGTTGGTTCGTCAACTTCACGGCGGAAGAAGTAGAAATGCTCCTTGATGAATTGCACGGAGAGAAGGAAAGCATCCTAACATCCGAAACACTTATGGTGAGATGAAGATGAACTATGAAGAGAAACTGCAGGAGATCGCTGCGCGGGATGAACGTCTGGTCGTGATGACAGCCGAAAACCGCGCTGCCATCCGCAATCTGCCGAAAATTTTAGGGAATCGCTTCATCGATGTCGGTATCACCGAACAGACGATGATCGGTGCAGCCGCAGGGTTGGCACTTCGGGGTCGAGTGCCGATCGTGCATGCACTGGCAACCTTTCTTACGCTGAGAGCATTCGAATTTATCCGCACGGATGTCGGAATAGGAAACCTTCCGGTGAAGATTGTCGGTGGAGTTCCCGGATTCCTCTCCGAAGCAAACGGTCCGACCCATCAGGCGATCGAGGATGTTTCCCTGATGCGCGGTATCCCGAACATGAAGGTCTTCTGTCCTGCAGATCACGAAGAACTTATTTCAGGACTTCCTTCGATCGTGGACGATCCTTCCCCGTGGTATATCCGCTACACCACTCAGCAGCCGGTGGAAAAACATTACGAACCGTTCGCAATCGGGAAAGCGGAAGTGCTCGGCGACGGAATGGATATCGCATTCATCACGTATGGATTCATGAACCGCGAAACGTGGTTCGCAAAGAAGATTCTAGAAAAGAAAGGTTTCTCTGTCCGCTTCATCAATCTGCGGACGGTGAAACCGATCGATGAAAAAGTGATCCTGTCTGCAGCGAAAGAATGCGCATTGATCGTTACGGTTGAAGATCATTTCGTATCGGGAGGATTATTCTCCATCATTGGAGAATTATTCCTGAAGCATTCTGTTACGGCGTATGTTCTCCCCATCGCACTAGAACATCAGTGGTTCAAACCTGCGCTCCTGCACGATGTACTCACGTATGAAGGTTTCACCGGTGAACAGATCGCCGCAAGAGTGATCGTTCATCTCAATCAATTGGAACAAGGAATCGACTTCCATGTTTTTGAAACTCAAGTCGAGCCGATCATCTAATCAGGAGTACTATGAATATTGTCGCATTCAATAAAGAGTATCCCGTCATAGAACAGTCCGATGAACTCTACATCCGTGCTCTCGGACTCATTCCCGCAGTCACACAGACGCTCGCGAAAGGTCCCGGCCAATATGTGAAAGGGGTCGCACCGAAATATCTTTCCCGCGGCAAAGGTTCGCATGTATGGGATGTGGACGGAAATGAATTCCTTGATTTTACTATGGGTGTCGGTCCTCTGTCGCTGGGATATTCCTATGGACCCGTAAATGATGCCATCAAACGTCAGCTTGAGGACGGTATCACATTTTCTTTGATGCATCCGCTGGAAGTGGAAGTGGCTGAACTCGTCCGCACGGTCGTTCCCAATGCCGAAAGCATCCGCTTCAGTAAAACAGGATGCGATGTGACAACAGCGGCCGTCCGCCTGGCTCGCGCATTCACCGGAAGGAATAAAGTGCTCTGCTGTGGATATCACGGATGGCATGACTGGTATATCGGCGTCACAGACCGGAACAAAGGCATTCCTCAGCAGACGCAGGATCTGACATACACTTTTAATTACAACGACATTCAATCAGTGATCGATTCCATCGACAGTGATACGGCATGTATCATCCTTGAACCAATTGTCTTCGAAGCACCGAAAGATAATTTTCTCCACAAACTGAAAGAGGTCTGCACACAAAACGGCACACTGCTCATCTTCGACGAGATGTGGACGGGATTCCGGCTGGCCGTCGGCGGAGCGCAGGAATATTTCGGCGTGAAAGCCGATCTGGCGTGCTTCTCCAAAGCGGTGGCGAACGGTATGCCCCTTTCTATCCTTACCGGCAGAGCCGATGTGATGCAGTTGTTGGAAAAGGAAGTATTTTTCTTTACCACATTCGGCGGTGAAGCGCTCTCCCTTGCCGCAGCGCAGACGACGATCCATGAATTGCTGGACCGGCGCGTCCCTGAATATCTCGCTGCACAGGGGACCAAACTGAAGCATGCGTTCAATCAGATCGCGGATGACCACGGTGTATCGTTCGCACGCTGTTCCGGATTCGGCTGTCGAACCATCGTCACATTCGATGCGTCATTCGGTAATCCTCTCGAAATGAAGTCATTCGTCCAACAGGAACTGATCAAACGCGGCATCCTGTGGACCGGATTCCACAATATGAGCCTCTCCCATACCGATGCCGATATCGAATACACATTATCGGCCTACCGTGAGATCCTGCCGATGCTGAAGTCGGCGGTCGACGGAAAGAATGTCCGTTCGATGCTCCGCGGCGAGCCGGTGGAACCGGTCTTTCGGAAGACGAGCAACTTCAACATGAAACCGAAGAAGGCGGTATGACGATGGAGATGTTTTCGCTGAATGAAAAAGTTGCCATTATCACCGGTGCCCTCGGCCTGATCGGCAGACAGCATTGTTATGCACTCGCCGAAGCAGGTGCACACGTGGTCGTAACGGATGTGAACGCCGAAGCTTGTGTTGAATTCGCGCATGAATTGAACCTGAACACCGGAGCAAAAACACTCGGCATCGGTGCGGATATCACTCAGCGCTCTTCCGTTGAACAATTACGTTCGAGTGTTCTCGGTTTCTTCGATTACATCGATATCATCGTGAACAACGCTGCCATCAACGACAAATTCGAATCACCGGAATCCGCCGCCGAGCAATCAAAATTCGAATCCTATCCGCTCGAACTGTGGCAGCGCTCATTCGATGTGAATGTCACCGGAATGTTCCTCTGTTCTCAGGTGCTCGGTTCCGTCATGGCGGAGCGCGGCACCGGAAGCATCATCAATGTCGCTTCCACATACGGACTCGTCGCTCCTGATCAATCATTGTATCTTCGTCCGGATGGAACGCAGCCGTTCTTCAAATCGCCTTCATATCCCGCCACAAAAGGTGCGGTGATCTCCTTTACAAAATATCTTGCAGCGTATTGGGGAAACAAAGGAGTCCGTGTGAATGCTCTGTGTCCCGGCGGAGTATGCGCAGGACAGGAAGAATATTTTGTGAAGAATTATTCCAAGCGGACTCCGCTGGGACGGATGGCTGAACCGTCGGATTATAAAGGAGCGCTGGTCTTTCTCGCGAGTGATGCATCAAATTATATGACCGGAGCAAATCTAGTTGTGGACGGCGGCTGGACCGCCTGGTAATTTTTCATGGACATCAATATCAACCATCATCAAATCAACGGAGAGTTCATATGAGTAACAAAGTTCAAATCGGTGACCGTACTGTCGGTGACGGTGAACGTGTATTCATCATCGGCGAGATCGGCATCAATCACAACGGTTCGATGGAGATCGCGAAGAAGCTGATCGACGGCGCTGCTCTTGCCGGATGTGATGCGGTGAAATTCCAGAAACGGACGCCGGAATTGTGCGTTCCGAAGGAACAGCGCGACATCATCCGAGAAACTCCCTGGGGAAAGATGACCTATCTGGAATACCGGTACTTGGTGGAATTCGGTGTAGAGCAGTATGCGGAGATCGATCGGTACTGCAGGGACCGGAAGATCCTCTGGTTCGCTTCGTGCTGGGACGAAGAATCCGTTGATTTCATCGAACAGTTCAACCCCATCTGCTACAAAGCGGCATCCGCTGCACTGACTGACATTCCTCTGCTGAAAAAGAAACAAGCCACCGGGAAACCTCTCATACTTTCCACCGGAATGTCCGATCAGGTTGAGATCGAGAATGCCGTGAACGAACTCGGAACGGAAAATATTTTGATCGCGCACGCTACATCAACATATCCGTGTCCGCCCGAGGAATTGAATCTGAAGATGATCAATACACTGAAAGCAAAATACCCGGATTGTCCCATCGGCTATTCAGGACATGAAACAGGATTATCCACGACCTGGGCGGCCGTTGCACTCGGCGCAACATTCGTGGAACGGCATATCACGCTGGACCGTGCGATGTGGGGAAGCGATCAGGCGGCTTCTGTGGAGATCGGCGGATTGATCCGTCTTGTCTCCAATATCCGCGATATTGAAAAAGCGGTCGGCGATGGTGTAAAAAAAGTGTACGAGAGCGAACTCGGTCCCCGCAAGAAACTCCGAAGAGTACGGGAGTCCATCGCTGCATGATGAGTCTCGAAGTCCTCTCGCCGGTGATCATCGTTTCGTCCGCGGTCATCATGATCGTCTGTGAACGGCTCATTCCGTACACCGACGGTCAGCCGTTGTTCCGGAAAGGATTCTGGACCGATCTCGGCATGTACACCATCTTCCAGAGTTATCTTCTCAGCTGGGTGATCTTCGGTTTCATTCACTGGCTGGACGGACAGACCGGTATCTCCCGCTTTCAGATCATCACTTCATGGCCTGTGTGGCTGCAGTTCCTGCTCTTTCTCATCACGCACGACCTCTATATTTACCTCTTCCACCGATGGCAGCACCGCAACAAATATCTCTACCGCATCCACGAAGCGCATCATTCTGTCGGCGATGTGGATTGGCTCGCCGGCGCACGTTCCCATTCTCTCGAGATCGTGGTCAATCAAACGATCGAGTTCCTGCCGATCATCCTTCTCGGCGCCGCTCCGGAAATGGTGCTGATCAAAGGAATCGTCGATACGGTGTGGGGAATGTATATCCATTCGAATATCGATGTCCGCTCCGGCGCATTGCAGTACGTCATCAACGGTCCCGAAATGCACCGCTGGCATCATTCAAAAGTGATTGGGAACAGCATCAATTTCTCCACAAAGTTCGCCGTGTGGGACTGGCTGTTCGGCACCGCGTATCTTCCCCGTCCTGAAAAACCCGCAGCGTACGGACTCTCGACATCGAACTTCCCGCAAGGATATTTCTCGCAGCATTGGTTCGCGTTCCGACCATTCTCCAAAAAAAGAGTGGAACGGACGGAGGAATGAACTTGCTTTTCCCGCTCATGTTCCTGATGTCCGTTCCAGATCCGCTTCTCATCTCTGCGGGTGATCAATTGTTCCGTGAACAGCGGTACCACGAAGCGATCCAATCGTACTCCCGATCGATTGAACAGGATCCGAACAGCGGCGAAGCATACTGGCGCTCCGTCCGTGCATATATCTGCCTGGGCGATATCAGCGGAGAATCTCAACAACAATACTACCATGCTGCATACGATCTATCCCTGAAAGCATTGAAGGCTGATTCAATGAATTCCAATGTTCAGTGCTGGTATGCCGTCTCGATGGGATATCAGGCAATCACGGAGGGGAGCAGGAGGAAGGTGGAACTCTGTAATTCCATTAAACGGTCGTTGGACAAAGCGATCGAACTCGATCCGAACAATGATGTTGCGTACTCCATCTACGGAACATTCTACCGCGCACTCGGAAACATCAATTGGATCGAAAGAAAATTGGCCGGTATGCTGCTGGGCAGTCTGCCTCGAGGTGGATATGCCGAAGCGGAACAAATGCTCTTGACCGCGATCCGTCTTGCACCGAATATCATCCGGCACCGCTACGAACTCGGTCTGGTCTATTTTGATACAGGTCAGAAAGAAAAAGGGAAAAAAATATTTACTGAGACCCTCCTCCTACCGCAGACTCTCGCCAGCGATCAGGTCCGCATAGGCGATATGAAAAAAAGATTAGCGGAATAGATCATCCTGCGGAGTCACCGATACTACTGACCGATCATAGAGTTTTCTTCTCCCCCATGAACACCAATGTCACTCCGCATTGACGCGCGTATTCGGTGATCCGTTCATCGCGGTAGAATTCCATAAAATATACTTTTCGGATTCCGGAATTGGCGATCAGTTTGAAGCAGGTCAAACAAGGAGATGCCGTTACATAGATCTCCGCTTCGTCAATGCGCACGCCGTGTTTCGCCGCCTGTGCGACCGCGTTCGCTTCGGCATGCACCGTCCGTACGCAATGATCGTTCTCCATATCATGTCCCGCATCATCGCAGTGAGGAGCGCCGCGGAGACTGCCGTTGTATCCGGTGGAGAGGATCGTCTTATCGCGGACGATCACCGCGCCGACATTCTTCCGGCTGCAGGTGCTGCGTGTGGCCACCTGCTCTGCGATGTTCATAAAATATTTGTGCCACGATACACGTTTGTCACTCATACACTCTCCGATGTAATATTGTAGGACGAAGCGACGCTTCGTCCCTTGCCTTTGTACTGCTCCTAAAAACGGAAATTATAAAACCGTAGGACGAAGCGACGCTTCGTCCTACAGAACTATTTAATAAACTGCATGCTCTTCGTTTCGATCCGTCCGCCAAACCGTAATTGATAGAAATAGATCCCGCTGCTGAATGAAGCGCCGTTAAATTGCGCTGTGTGCCGCCCGGATGACTGTTCGCCTTCCGCAAGTATTGCCGCTTCTCTTCCCAGAACATCATACACTTTCAGAGAGACAATTCCGGCGTTCGGCAGTTCGTACGCAATAGTCGTGGTTGGGTTGAACGGGTTTGGATAATTCTGTTCGAGAAGATACCGTTCCGGAAGATTCGACGCTAACGATACCGACGTCACTGCCGTCGTATCCTGTAGGAAGAGGTCGATCCCTTTCAGTATCGCATTGGCCGTGCTGTCGAACTTTTCGGCTGAAGCACAGTTCCCATCCTCATACGTCAATGCCATGATCTTATCTTTGAAATTGCTCCAGCACCAGCTCTCCGGATATTGGGTCGCGGGCACACTCGTCCAACTGACGAAATAATTGTACGGTTTAATGGCGTTAGGAAAATTCATTCTTACATCATCAATGAACCGCCGTTCGAGCGCGGCAAATGTCGGCGTAGTTCCTGCCGGCATGTGATAAACGAAGTACCGCGTGCAGTCATATGCCGAATGGATGTTCAGCATGATCTTCATCGGATTCGGTTTCGACGTATATTTCTGGAACTGCGATCTTAAAACGAGAACTTCTTTTTGCGGAGAAACATTATTCCAATTGCTTTCTATGTCGATCATGTTCGCATTCTCACGGGCATTGCCGATTTCAACACCGTCCGGATTGTACATCGGCATGATATTAAATACGTATCGCTGACGCAAAGTCTTTGCAAGCTCGGTATTCGAAAGCAGCATCTTGATCATCTCGTTCACCACCCACGTACCCTGCACTTCTCCCGGATGCGTTCGCGCATGCATCCACACGCGCTGCCGTTTGTTCAGCGGATCGGCAGACGTATCCTGAATGGTGATGACATACATTGCTCTGTTCTGCACCGTCGCACCGACGGAATCCACAACGGCGAACGGACTCATTTTCCATTGGCTCAGGTCATATTTCAGCGTGTCATAACCGTATCCCCAATTCCCCAGTGCGGCGAGTTTGAATTCCATGGAAGTGGTATCGGGAAAACCGCACGGATCGGGCTGTTGTGCCTCTTGCGCAAATACAGCAGGAACGGCTATAACGATGAAGATCAAATATCGGACGAGAGTATTCATGAGGTCGGCGGTTGGTTTTCTTTCACACACGGTGAACTGAACAAATCTACACATTATTTCGTTAGAAGATTAACAGAATTTTAATCACCCTTCTATGAAAATATTCTTTACCTTTCATCGAAGCCATTATAAACATTCGGGGAGCACACTATGAAGATCGGTATTATTGGCGCAGGAAACATCGGCGGAACTCTCGGCAGAATCTGGTCCGCAAAAGGTCATTCCATCATCTACGGTGTGAGAAATCCTCTCGCGCCCCGCGTACAGACCGTCCTTGAGGAGTCGGAGCATAAGGCAACAGCTGCATCGGTGAAAGAAGCAGCGATGAAATCGGACGTCCTTGTCCTTGCTACACCATGGGAAGCTATTGGAGAAGTGGCATTCCAGATCGTCGACATCACCGGAAAGATCCTCATCGACTGCACCAATCCCGTCAAACCGAATCCTGAATGGCCTCTGGCGCAGGGAAGTTCCGCTGCGGAAGAGATTGCCAAACGGCTCAGCGGATTCCGCGTGGTGAAAGCGTTCAACACACTCGGTGCCGGGAATCTTTCGGACGTGATGTTCGGCGCCGTTCATGCCGATGCATTCATCTGCGGCGATGACGCGGAAGCGAAGCAGATCGTGTCTGAACTTGCAAAAGAGATCGGCTTCGATGCAGTGGATGTGGGAGGATTACGGAGCGCAGAGATGCTCGAGTCCCTTGCGAAATTATGGATCACTCTCGCCTACAGTCAGGGAATCGGACCAAAGATCGCTTTCAAGCTGCTTCAGAAATAATGATTGGCGGCCCTATTATGCTGAAAACTGAACCATTCCTTCCGCCCCCTCCGGACGAATTTTTCCATGACCGTTTCTGGGCCCTTTTTTGATCCGCCTATCTGCGCCGGCACAGAAAATTTCTCCATAACATTCGCTTGTGGTTTTTCCCATAAACTTCTACCTTTCTTCGCAACGCTAAAGCCAATCCGACACTCCATTTTCATTCCTCTAAACAGGAAAGGAACTCCTCAATGATACTCGATCACCTCTCACGGGCAGAAAAATATTTTAATATGCACTCCAGCTTCAAGCATGCGTTTGATTATCTCAGAACAACAGATCTCCGTTTACTTGCTGAAGGACGCCATGACATTGAAGGAGATGACATCTATCTGATCATCGCCAGTGACAACACAGGAAATGAACGCCGGAAGCTCGAGACACACAGAAAATATATCGACATTCAGCTCGCTATCGAAGGTTCTTTTCCTCTGGAATGGCACGACATTGATTCCTGTAAGAATGTTGCGATGGAATATAACGGGAGCGACGATGTGTCGTTCTATAATGATCCACCTCTCTTTACTGTTCACCTCGCCGCGGATATGTTTGCAGTCCTCTTTCCCGAAGATGCACACGCTCCTCAGCCGCCGATGACGGCCGTAAAAAAAGCAATCGTGAAAGTAGCGGTCTGACGGATGGAGCTCCGGCTCAAAAATTCCGTGCTTCGGCCGTGGAAACTCGGCGACGAACCCTCACTGGAAAAACACGCGAACAACCGGAAGATCTGGATCAACGTCCGCGACCATTTTCCTCATCCCTACACTCGCGGCGATGCGATGCGATGGGTGCAGCACGCTTCACTTTACCTTCATGAGACCGTTTTTGCCATCACCGTGGACGGTGTCGCTGTGGGAAGCATCGGTCTTGTCGCGAAGGATGATGTCTACCGAAAGTCCATGGAGATCGGCTACTGGCTCGGAGAAGAATTCTGGGGACGCGGTATCGTCTCCGAAGCGGTCGGTGCGGTCACGGCATACGGATTCGACCGATTCGATATCGTCCGGATCTATGCCGATGTGTTCGACCGGAATCTTGCATCGGCCCGCGTGCTGGAGAAGAACGGCTACGTGCTCGAAGCGCGTCTGAAACGTGCGGTGGTGAAAGACGGAATGATCACCGACGCGCTGTTGTATGCGAACGTTCCATAAAATTCTTCGTTTGATTTTTCACTCTCTTCGCATATCTTATCCCACTGATACTGAATTCATTTTTTTCACCGACAATAAATCATCATGAAGCCCTGGAAGACTCTTGCACGGACGACCATCCTCGATCACAGCAAATGGCTTAAAGTGGAAGACCATACCATCGAACTGCCGGACGGCAAGATCCTTGAGAACTGGAGCTGGCTCGTATCTCCGGACTATGTAAACGTGGTGGTGCAGGATGAAGATGAGAATTTCGTCTGCTTCCGTCAAACGAAGTATGCTGCAGAAGGGACCTCCTTTGCTCCCATTGGAGGCTATCTTGAACCGAACGAGGATCCGCTCGCCTGCGCAAAGCGCGAACTCCGCGAAGAACTCGGGTACGAAGCGCGCCAGTGGATCTCTCTCGGGAAATTCCCGTGCGACGGAAACCACGGAAACGGATTCGCCCATCTCTACCTCGCCTGCGAAGCACATCAGGTCGGCGAGATCATCGCGGATGATCTTGAAGAACAGGAGATCGTCATCCTCTCCCGCGCCGAAATGATGCAGCTGCTGCTGGACGGCGAGTTCAAGGTCCTTTCGTGGTCTACCGCTGTAGCCCTCTCACTCTTCCATGTATAAACCCGCAGGACACATGAGAATCATTGGATTTTTTCTTTTCACGATCGTCGTTTCCTCCTGTTCGATCTTTCAATCATCGGTTGGGACACTGTCAACGGATTTCATCGCGGAGAATCTGTTCACCGGAAGTATCGAAGGACCGGCATTCGACAAGAACGGAATGCTGTATGTGGTAAACTTCAATCATAACGGAACCATCGGAACCGTCGATAACAACGGGAATGCGTCGCTGTTCGTTGAACTTCCCACGGGAAGCGTTGCGAACAGCATCAAATTCAATTCGAATGGAGATATGTTCCTGGCGGATTATCCGATGCATAATGTGCTGAAAGTGGATATGACCACAAAACAGGTGACCGCATTCTCCCACAACGATTCGTTCAATCAGCCGAACGATCTCTGCATCGATAAGCGCGATCAGCTCTTTGCATCCGATCCGCACTGGAAGACGAATACCGGAAAACTGTGGCGCATCGATCCGGACGGTTCATCGCATCTGCTCGAAGATTCGATGGGAACAACAAACGGCATCGAACTGAGTCCTGACGAACAGACATTGTATGTGAACGAAAGTATACAGCGCTGCGTCTGGAAATATTCGGTTGATGAAGCAGGAAATATTTCCGGGAAGACTCTCTTCCATCAATTCAACGATTTCGGCATGGACGGAATGAAATGCGATAAGAACGGTAACCTCTATGTTACACGGTACGGCAAAGGGACCATCGCCGTCCTTTCACCAGAGGGGAAACTTGTTCGCGAGATCATGTTGCAGGGAAAGAACTGCAGTAATCTCGTCTTCGGCGGCCCCTCCGGAACAGATGTATTCGTGACAATGCAGGACCGGAAGATTATTGAACGATTCACGAACAACATCCCCGGAAAAACTTTTATCGTACCAAGCAACATCCATTCTCAATAGCGAAATACAGTTACGCTGAGCGAAGCCGAAGTGTAACAGTTTGCCTTGCAATCGTTAGACACATCGTTGTATGAATCAGAGACTACTATGAGACATGTCTTACGTATTTTCATTTTCGCATCGTTTCTCTCCGCGCAAACATTCGAATCGGTCATCCAGAAACTGGAACAATCCCCGGTCGAACAGCGCAGGAAGATCATCGAGCAGTATCTGAACACCAAGAAGACCTCGCCGATCATCGAACAGGATTCAATTCTGCACTTTGTTCTGTACGGTGCCGCGGAGTCCGTTGCAGTGATTGGAAATATTCAGCAATGGCAGAACGCCGTTCCGCTCCAAAAAATATCATGTGGTGAGTTCTCATTCTTTCATTCAACATTCATTGTCCCATCCGATGCCCGTTTGGATTATCAGCTGATTATCAACGGCAAATTCAGGACCGATCCGCAGAATCCGCGCATCACTCCGAGCGGATTCGGACTGCACTCCGAAGTGCAGATGCCGAAATTCATTCGGACACCCTACATCTATTATAGAAGTGATATCTGGCATGGTGTGATCGATTCGATTGCACCGCTGGTGAACATCCCCGCACCGCTGAATCATTATTTTATCGCTCGCCGTCCCATTAAGGTCTACAGACCTGCGGGATATGACACACTCGCCGCTCTTCCTTCCGTGTACGTGCACGACGGATTCGAAGCGATCGACTATGCACTCGTTCCGACAATTTTGGACAATCTTATAGCCGAAGGAAAAATTCCGCCAGTCATCGCTGTGTTCATTCCTCCGGTGAACAGGGAAAATGAGTATGTGGGAAATGCAATGGACCGCTTCGCCGCTTATCTGGCTAAGGAATTAGTACCGCTTATTGATGCAATGTATCGAACCAGCCGCACTCCTTCGTATCGGGCAATGACCGGAATCTCCGACGGCGGTTCGATCACCCTTACAACGGCTCTTACGTATCCTGAGCTCTTCGGGAATGCCGGGATCCAATCCGGTTCAATTACAACGGTACTCTCTGAACGAACACGGGTTGCCGCTGCCGCAGGAAAATTTCCCGCAGGATTGAGAATCTATATGGATTGCGGTCGGTATGATATTCCGATGACCGGCAGCGATTTTGATCATCTCGATTTTCTGACAATACACCGCCGTTATGATTCACTCCTCACCTCGTTCCGCATACCGCACTATTATAAGGAAGTGAATGACGGACATGAGTGGGCGAGCTGGCGTGAACGTTTCCCCGATATGATGCTTTATTTTTTCGGGGGCAGACAATGAGTGAACTCTCTCCACGGAAACAACAATTACTCGAAGCACAACAAAAAGCAGAACATTTGTTCCGCGAAATAGAATCGCGCGGACTCATCGTATCTGAGAAATCCGAGCAGGTGTTGAATGACGAAGTGTATGAACTCGCATTCGAAATGTTCGGCATTCGAAAATACTGGCACAAACGGATCGTCCGCACGGGAAAAAATACGCTGCTTCCCTACCGAGAGAATCCGCCGGACCTGACCATCCGATCCGATGACATTCTCTTTTTCGATTTTGGTCCCGTATTTGAAGATTGGGAAGCGGATTTCGGAAGGACGTATGTCTTGGGAAAAGATCCGCAGAAGAT
Organism: uncultured Ignavibacteriota bacterium; assembly: GCA_903907305.1. GTDB lineage: Bacteria > Bacteroidota > Ignavibacteria > UBA10030 > UBA8401 > UBA8401. Next base: position 24,792 of record CAIVNT010000208.1, on the reverse strand, counting down.
CAAATTGAAGAATGATATTGAGTCCGCCTGGAATGACGGAAAGAAATATTACGACGAACACAAAGACGAATTGACCGGCGCACAGTATTATCAATTCATCTCATCACTCGCACCGAAATACGGATGGGAATTCGGTAACATCCATTGCGGCCATCTCATTGGAAATTTTCCGCATGAGCGGATCCTCGGCGACGAAGTGCACAACTATCTTCATCCCGACAATCCCATCAAACTCTCCGAACTCGACATTCAGGGGAATCCCCGCGATTGGATCCTGGAAGTTCACTTCGTCAACAAAGAACGGACCTTCGGCGGTTTCTTCGAACAGCTACTTTCTGTCTAGCAAATAGACCACGGATAGGTGTCCGTCATTGAACCGTTCGCTTTAAGCAAACGGTTCAATCCAACAAATTATCTGCGAAAATCCGTTCTTTCCGTGTTCTATTTAATAATTTGTCTTGCTTTCATGAAACTTCTATCGTAATATTACGATAGATAAAGACACCTATGGGACTCTCAAAAACAAAAGAATTCACTCTCAAACAGAACCGGCTCGCCGGCTACGCCAAAGCACTCGCGCATCCTGCCCGCGTGGCGATCGTGGAATATCTCTCCAAATCGAATTCCTGTATGTGCGGCGATATCGTCGAAGTACTCCCGCTCTCACAATCCACTGTATCGCAGCATCTGCGTGAATTGAAGAATGCCGGACTCATCAAAGGTTCCATCGACGGAACATCGGTCTGCTACTGCCTGGATGAAAAAGGATGGAACGAGATGCAGTCCATGCTTGGAGAGTTCCTGGTAACAATGAAGAAGTGCTGTTAACAACCACTGCAGGGACTGGATTATCCCGTCCCTACTACAAAATATAGAGGTATGTATTATGTCTACCAATCAGGAACTGAAAGACCTTGTGAAAGAAAAATACGGCGAGATCGCTCTCCAATCGAAGGAAGAAAACGAAACATCATGCTGCGGCAGCGGTGGATGCTGCACAACAAATTCTGACTTTACCGTCATGTCCGAGGATTATTCTCATCTCCCCGGCTATGTTGCAACTGCTGATCTCGGACTCGGCTGCGGACTCCCCACGGAATTCGCGCAGATCAAACCGGGAAATATTGTTGTGGACCTCGGCTCCGGCGCCGGCAATGATGCGTTCGTCGCGCGCTCCATCGTCGGCGAGAGCGGACATGTGATCGGCATCGACATGACGGTGCCGATGCTCGAAAAAGCGAACAGAAATGTGAAGCTCCTCGGATACACGAATGTGGAGTTCCGTCTCGGCGATATCGAGAATATGCCGGTAGAAGACAACACTGCCGATGTCGTCGTCAGTAACTGCGTAATGAATCTCGTTCCCAACAAACACAAAGCATTCTCCGAAACTTTCCGAATTATGAAATCGGGCGGACACTTCTCTATTTCGGATATCGTTCTGAAAGGCGAATTGCCGGACAATATTCGTTCCGCCGCTACAATGTACGCCGGATGCGTTTCGGGCGCACAGCAGAAGGAAGAATATCTTCAGACGATCAGAGGTGCCGGCTTCATCAACATCACTGTACAGAAAGACCGCGAGATCAACATTCCGAACGAACTGCTTGTGAAATATATCTCGCTTGAAGAGGCGCTCGAATACCGCAAGAGCGGTGCGGGGATCTTCAGTATTACGGTGTATGCTGAAAAACCGTAGATCAATTATTTTGTAAAAGCTATTGAAATGGATAATTGATAATTGTCCGTTTTCCGTTTTCAATTCTCCATTATCAACTATCCATTACTCTGTATGCGTATCCTCATCCTCTGCACCGGAAACTCCTGCCGCTCGCAAATGGCGGAAGGTTTTTTAAAATCGTTTGATCCGTCGTGGGAAGTATTATCTGCCGGAACGAAAGCCGCGTCACGCGTTCACCCTCTTGCAGTAACGGTGATGAACGAGATCGGCATTGATCTATCGAAGAATTATCCAAAAACGGTCGATTCACTAATATCTCAATCTTTCGATTATGTCATCACTGTCTGTGGGAACGCGAAAGAGACTTGTCCTGTGTTCATCGGCAACGTAAAACACCGTATCCATATCGGTTTCGATGACCCGGCTGAAGCAAAAGGAACAGACGGAGAAATCCTCGCAGAATTCAGACGTATCCGCGACGAGATCAAAACAGGGTTCCATGATTTTTATCTGGAAGTCATCTTAAAAATAAAATACTAATGTCATGCCGAGCGGAGCCGATCTACGATCCCGTAGGGAGGCATGATTCTTTATGATCTGTCACACTTCTGCCGCCCTATTTTTATAGTGAGCGGCACCCCGTTCGTTGAATTTGTTAAGACGGGGGACTCCGCTCAGTGTGACAAACGTACTTTCTTGCGATACAACTTTTAGGGAACACATGAATTCGCTCACGAAAAAACTCTCTTTCCTCGACCGATATCTCACCGTTTGGATCATCTCTGCAATGCTCATCGGTGTCTTCTCCGGCTATTTCTTTCCGGGCATCGTGCCGTTCTGGAGTTCTTTGAGTAGCGGTACGACGAATATTCCCATTGCCATCGGACTCATTTTAATGATGTATCCGCCCCTCGCAAAAGTGAAATACGAAGAACTCTCCGATGTCTTTAAGAATAAAAAAATCCTTCTGTTGTCCCTCGTGCAGAACTGGCTCATCGGTCCGGTACTGATGTTCGTTCTTGCAATTATTTTTCTGCGCGATTATCCCGAGTATATGGCGGGATTGATTATGATCGGACTGGCACGGTGCATTGCCATGGTCATCGTCTGGAACGAACTTGCGCAAGGTGACACGGAATACGCTGCCGGACTTGTCGCATTCAATTCCATCTTTCAGGTGCTCTTCTTTCCTGTCTATGCATATCTTTTTCTTACCGTTTTCCCGGCCTGGTTCGGTTTGATGACGTTTGTCGTTGATATCACCATTGGACAGATAGCAGAAAGCGTCTTCATTTATCTCGGAATCCCATTTATTGCCGGAATGCTCACCCGTTACACTCTGCTGAAATTCAAATCGAAAGAATGGTATTTGCAGAGATTCATTCCCAAGATCTCCCCGTTGACGCTCATTGCTCTGCTCTTCACCATTATGGTGATGTTCTCGCTCAAAGGTGAATACATCGTTGCGATCCCGATGGATGTCGTCCGCATTGCAATACCACTTGTTATTTATTTTGTGATCATGTTCTCCGTTTCATTCTATCTTGGCAAAAGAAGCGGAGCGGGTTATGAAAAAACGACCACTCTCTCTTTCACTGCCGCCAGTAATAATTTTGAACTTGCTATCGCCGTTGCCATCGCTGTTTTCGGCATCCATTCCGGCGCAGCCTTTGCCGCGGTGATCGGTCCGCTGGTAGAAGTGCCGGTACTTCTCGCACTCGTGAATGCGGCATTATGGATGAAGAAGAAATACTTTGCGGTTCCGGCATAAGCGGAGTACATTTCATAAAAAACCTGTATGAAACATCTTCTGTTCTTTTCTTCCGCGTTCATTGCTTTCCTTCTCATTGAAGGATGCGCTTCATCAAAACAATTCTCCGCCGCCGAAGTTGAACACTCCATCATCACCATGAATGACTGGGGCGGCACACCGGCCGTCGATTCTCTCGCACGGAAACATACCATCACACACATCACCCTCCATCATCAGGGCGAACCATTCCCCAAAGGAAAGGACCCGGTCCAATACCTCCGCAATCTTCAGAAATGGTCCCGCAACGAGAAGAAGTGGATCGACATCCCGTATCATTACATCATCGATCTGAACGGAACGATCTACGAAGGACGTAAGATCGATTACGCCGGCGACACAAACACCGAATACGATCCGACCGGACATGCACTGATCGAGGTCGTCGGTAATTTTGAGGAAGTGGAACCGAGCCAGGAACAGCTCGATGCTGTCGTGAGGATGATGACATATCTTTCTGTAAAATATTCTGTACCGGTTGATTCCATCCGCGCGCATAAGGATTATTCATCGAAAACGGTCTGTCCGGGAAAAAATCTGTATCGGTACATCGAAAACGGATATTTCAAAAATCATGTCCAAATTAATATAAAACCAAATTTGTAGAGACGGATAATTATCCGTCTCTACAAATAATATATTTTGGAAGAATATAAAAACAAATATCGAATCCCTTCCAATCGGTTAAAGGGATGGGACTACGGCTCTGCAGGACTATATTTTGTAACCATCTGCACAAAAGACAAACAGCACTATTTTGGAAAAATAGCTTCGGCAAATGACGTCACCGCTCTGCAGACGACAGAAATTGGATCTCTTGCTCAAAAATATTGGTACGAAATCCCGCAGCATTTTCCTTTCGTTGAATTGGATGAATTTGTAATCATGCCCGATCACGTGCATGGAGTATTGTTGATAAACAATCCGGAGCATCATTTGTGGAAACCAAACCGGTTTGGACCGCAATCAAAGAATCTTCCTTCCATTATCCGCGGTTATAAAGCATCGGTAAAAAAATATGCTACAATGAATGATATTACTTTTGCCTGGCAATCTCGATACTATGACCGAATCGTCCGAAACGAAAATGAACTACAGGTGATTCGGCAATACATCACAAATAATCCAATGAATTGGTTAAAAAATAAAAATGGTTCGAATGAATCATTTTTGTCCGGTGATTGACCTTACCGTATTCGGTAGAGACGGATAATTATCCGTCTCTACCGAATTTTTTATATAATTTGTTCAATTTACATATTCAGATTCAACGCTCCTGAATTGTTTTCCCGAAATCCGACGGATTTCGGCAGATGTTTACTGGCACAGCATTAGTATCATTTTGATGTATAGTAAATGGAGGTACTATTATGATCACCGGATCCGTTTCCCTTTCCCCAGTTGTCATCACGACGCAACTGGCGGAGAATCAGCTGAAGCACCAGGTTGCCAAAAAGGCGTTGAGCGATAAGATCAATACCGAAGCAAAAGACATTGCAAAAACAGTCTCTACGGTCAAAAAGACTGAAAAAAAAGAGGACGGCAATCTGCCGAAAACATACAAATCGATTGATTTTCGCGCATAAATCACCTTACGCTGTACATTACTGTAATTTAATGACAGGATAACAAGGCACCAGAGGTTTTTTAAAGAAAATTTTGTATATTAATGCAGTCAATTGAACGTCCCGCACGCAATTCGGGACGTTTTTTATTAATAGAGTTCAATTCTCACCCAAAGCCACAAAGTCCTGTCGTAATCATTCTTTGTAAGTTTGGGTCATTTTCAGGAAAAACAATGTTCAAACAAAGCAATATCCGTAATATCGCCATCATCGCACACGTTGACCATGGCAAAACCACACTGGTGGACCAATTATTGAGACAGACCGGAACATTCCGCGAGAACCAGCATATGGAAACGCGCGTCATGGACTCCAATGCGCAGGAAAAAGAACGCGGTATCACGATCCTCGCAAAGAACACTTCGGTTTTCTATACAGACAAGACCACAAAAGAAAAATATAAGATCAACATCGTCGACACTCCTGGTCACTCGGACTTTGCCGGCGAAGTGGAACGCACACTGAAGATGGTAGACGGCGTGCTCCTGCTCGTGGACGCATCCGAAGGACCGCTCCCGGGAACAAAATTCGTTCTGAAAAAATCGCTGGATCTGAATCTGCAGCCGATCGTTGTCATCAACAAGATCGACCGTAAAGATGCCCGTGCTCATGAAGTTCTGGATGAAGTGTTTGAATTGTTCTTATCCCTCGGCGCGAACGATCAGCAGCTGGATTTCCCCACCATCTATGCGATCTCCAAACAGGGTATTGCACAGCTGGAATTGGAGGACAAAGGAACTTCGCTTGAACCGCTGTTCGATGCGATCGTTTCCAAGATCCCGCCTCCGACAGGCGATATCAATGCTCCGTTCCAGATGCTTGTCACCACCATCGACTACAACGATTATCTCGGCCGCCTTGGTATCGGTAAAGTGCACCGCGGTGCGATCCATATCAAGAACCAGATGAAGATCATTCACCGTAACGGTGTTACGGAAGATGCACGCGTAGCAAAAATGTACACATTCGAAGGATTGAAGCGCATTGAGATCGAAGAATCAAGCGTGGGCGATATCATTGCAATTTCCGGAATGGAAGATGTCGACATCGGCGAGACGATCGTTGATGCTGCAGACCCGACACCGCTGCCGTTCGTGGCCATCGAAGAACCGACGCTGACAATGAATTTTGTCGTGAACAATTCACCGTTCGCCGGTCTGGATGGAAAATATGTCACGACGAGAAATCTTCAAGAACGTCTGATGAAAGAACTTCGTTCGAACGTCTCTCTCCAGGTTGAACTCACCGATACACCGGATGCGTTCAAAGTGAGCGGGCGGGGCGAACTGCATCTCGGCGTGCTGATCGAAAATATGCGCCGCGAAGGATTCGAACTTCAGGTCTCCCGTCCTCAGGTGATCTATAAACGGATCGACGATGTGCTCTGCGAGCCGATCGAACATGTGATCATCGACGTACCGGATGAATTCACCGGAACCGTGATCGAGAATCTCGGCAAGCGTAAAGGGGAGATGAAGAATATGATCTCTGCCAACGGAAACACCCGTCTGGAATTCTTCGTACCGGCACGCGGACTGATCGGCTTCCGTAACGAATTCATGACACAGACAAAAGGAACGGGAATTCTGCATCACAACTTCCAGGGATATGAACCGTTCAAAGGGGAACTTTCTCACCGCACCCGCGGAGCATTGGTCTCTCTCGAGACCGGCGAATCGGTTGCATACGGAATGTTCAAACTGCAGGACCGCTCGACATTCTTCATTAATCCGCAGACGAAAGTCTATTCCGGAATGATCGTCGGCGAGAACTCGCGCGAAGGCGATATGACGGTGAACGTCTGCAAAGCAAAACAGCTGACGAATATGCGTGCATCGGGAACCGACGAGTCTGTCCGTCTTGAACCGCCGCTGTTGATGACGCTGGAGCAGGCAATCGAATGGATCGGCGATGATGAATACGTTGAAGTCACTCCGAATTTCATCCGCATCCGAAAAAAGATCCTCGATCAGAATGAACGGAACCGCGCGTCAAAGAAGAAAAATGTGATCGAAGAATAATCGACCGCAAAACAAAAAATCCCGCCTCGTGCGGGATTTTTTGTTTTAAATACTTTCTATTACAATATGTGTCCTACATCTCATTTACGTGGATTCCCGCCAGGATCACGCGGGAATGACGCGGTGTAAAATATTTACCCGTGCGGATCCGTTCTTTCCGTGTGATCCGTGTTCTATTGCTTCAGAACAGACTTGCCCGCCATGGTTCGACTCGCTCTTAAGAAGGATTTGGTGCTCGCTCACCATGACTGGCGGGTAAACGTCCGTTCCTACATTTATTCTCCGTGGTGGATACAACTTGAATGCTGTCAGGGGCTGCATTATTTCTCCGCGTGCTCTGCGAACTCTGCGGTGAAATTAAATGATACCCAACAGTTCGCTGAGTGTTTTCACCTGATACGTCGGCTTTGCATTCAGCGTATTCGGCAGGCTTTTCGGATTGTACCAGCATGTATCGATGCCGAAATTTATGCCTCCCAGAATATCCGACGTAAGAGAATCTCCAACCATCAGAACGCTCTGTTTATCCGTATGATTCACGCACTTCAATGCCGCTTCGAACATGCGTGCGTCTGGCTTGCTTTTCCCCACCTCTTCTGAAATAATGATGCCGCTGATAAAATTACGGATTGTAGAATGTTCGATCCTTGTCCGCTGCACATCGGCGATTCCGTTTGTGACGATCACCAACGGACAACGCGCACTCCACATCCGGCACAGCTCCTCCGCACCATCCAGCAGTGTCGTTCCTTCACTCAGATAACCGATATACCGTTCACCGTATTCTATTGCTGAATGCCGGAGATTCAATTTAACAAACAGCCTCCGGAAGCGTTCCGAACGGATCCGCTTCGTGTCCATCGTTCCGATCTCCACTTCTTTCCAAAGGATCTTGTTAATGCGGTGATATTCGGCAATAAGTTCTTCCTGCGGGATGCCGGCATCCATTCCGGTAAAGGTTCGTTCAACGGCGAAATGTTCGGTCGCACTGAAATCAAAGAGCGTATCGTCTGCATCTGCTAAAATAAGTTTGTACAAATGAACTCCAATGAATTTTATGGGCAATGACTGACCAATGTAGCATTTAGTTGGTGTTCATACAATTCGTCCAGAAATGGACTGCCGGTTTTTGTCCGTTGTTGTTCATCTCATTTACCGCTATCTTTCATCATGGAATTGAATCTTCCGAATATCCTGGTCATCATCGCTGCCGCGCAGGGATTCCTGCTCTCCGTGCTGATCGTGCAGAAGCACCACGCAGTATTCGCAAACCGCTATCTTGCGATGCTCATGTTCAGCTACACGCTCGTACTCGTTCACCTGCTGCTGCAGGATACCGGGATCTACGTCCAACTCCCGTACATCTTTCTGATCAGCGGATTCCCGCTCATCGCACTTCCGCTTCACTGGCTCTATACAAAACATCTCATCGCACGTTCGCAGCGGTTCACGTCAAAGGAACTTCTGCATTTCATTCTGTTTGCCGTGTACGAGATCATCCTGATCGTTTCCATTTCGGCCTCCACGATCGACCTTTCGCAGGAAGGGATTGCAGATGCTGCGGCTACTCCTGTGCTGTTGAGGCTGTTCAACATCATGGTCATGCTTCAAGGACTTACATATCTTGGACTCAGCATCCGTTCGATCAATCGGTACGATCTTCATGTGAAAGATGTCGCTTCATCCGTCGAAACGATCCGACTGACCTGGCTGCGGAATATCACTATTGCCGGACTCGCTGCTGTTTCCCTTTTTGTGATTGAAGACCTGCTGATGCTTCGCGGCATCAACATCTCCAATTTTATCCTCTCCTCCATTGGATTCGCGATGTATGTCTATGGAATGGGGTACGGAGGACTCGTAAAGACCGAAGTGCTTGCCGATCCTGTCGTAGAAAAAGCGATGCATGTGGTGGAGGAGATCGAACAGACGGCAGCGGTCAAATATGAACGGTCCGGACTGACCGAAGAGACGGCAGATCTGCTGCACGTATCCCTTCTTCGTTTGATGGAAGAGAAGAAGTTCTACCGGAACAGTCAGTTGACGCTTACCGAACTTTCGGAAGCACTCTCTGTTTCGGCGCACAATCTTTCCGAAGTGATCAACACAAGACTGAAAAAGAATTTCTACGATTTTGTGAACGGATACCGGCTTGACGAAGTGAAGAAGGACCTTGCGGATCCCACAAAACAGCATCTGAAGATTATTTCCATCGCGTTCGATGCGGGTTTCAATTCGAAGGCAACGTTCAACACACTCTTCAAAGAGCAGTGTGGGCAAACTCCGTCTGAATATCGAAAGCAGTATTTGAAGACAATAACGGAATAGCGTTTACATATTCGCCACAAAAGCACCAAGGCACAAAATCCCACAAATATTTAGTGGAATATTCTTTTCCATCATTTGTGTCTTCGTGCTTTCGTGGCAAACTCTTTAAGGATACTAATGAGACAATTTATTTTTTCAGCACTGTTAATTTTCCCGTTTGTAACATCCCTTCCGGCCGGAGAGGTACCGTTCAAACGCGGCGTCAACCTGAGCACATGGATGGAGCAGCCGAGTGCCCGGCAGATCCAATTCACGAAATATACGAAAAAGGATTTTCAGAACATCAAATCGCTCGGCTGTGACGTGATCCGTCTTCCCATCGCCATGCACAATATGACATCGGGTGCACCGGATTATACCATCGATCCACTATTGTTCGATTTTCTTGATGAAGCGGTGAACTGGGCGGAAGAGCTCGGGCTGCATATTATATTGGACAACCATAGTTTCGACCCTGCGGTGAATACGCAGCCGAATGTCGGCATCATTCTCGCGCCGGTATGGAAGCAGATGGCCGCGCATTTTAAGGATCGGTCGCCGCTGGTCTATTATGAGGTGCTGAACGAACCGCACGGCATCAATGATATCGTTTGGAACATCATTCAGCAGATGGTGATCGATACTATCCGTTCCGTGGATACGAAACATACCATCGTCATCGGTCCTGCGGGCTGGAACAGTTACAACAATCTCAATGCGATGCCCTGGTATCCGGATACCAATCTCATCTATACATTCCATTTTTACGACCCGTTCATCTTCTCGCATCAGGGAGCAAGTTGGGCCTCTCCCTCCATGGAGCCGCTTGCGGGAATTCCTTTTCCCTACGATGCTGCACGCATGCCGGTGTTCCCTGCAGCGCTGAACGGCACATATTACCAAAATGATTACAATAACTACAGCACGATCGGGACGGCGGCGAATGTCAAGAAAATCCTCGACATTGCGGTGAATTTTCAAAAGAACAAAAATGTAAAACTCTTCTGCGGTGAGTTCGGTGCGTTCGACAGGAACAGCATCAACGAGGACCGGGTTCGATATTACCAGACTGTCCGTTCCTATCTTGAAGAGAAGGGGATCGCATGGACATCGTGGGATTATCAGGGAGGTTTCGGCATCTTCAAAAAAGGCTCCGCGGCGATGTTCGACTATGATCTGAATGTTCCGCTCATTTCGGCATTGGGATTCAACGTTCCTCCTCAAAGTATCTTTTCGATCAAGCCGGATTCGTCCGCAGTGGAATTGTACGGAGATTATTTCGGACAGAATGTTGTCCAGTCCAACAACGGAGCGGGCATCGATCTCTATGCACCTGCACCATTCAGTGGAAAATACTGCATCAACTGGAAGAACGGCGCGCAATACGACCGTGTCGGTTTTGATTTTGTTCCGGACAAGGACCTTTCGCTGCTGAAGAACAACGGATACTGGCTTCAGATGCGTGTAAAGAGTTCTTCGCCCGGACTCAAGTTCGATGTACGGTTCATCGACTCAAAGAGCGGTCCTTCCGACCATCCCTGGCGGATGAGCTCGACCGTTACCGGTCTCAACATTGCGTGGGACGGGAACTGGCATACCTATTCCATTCAGTTAAAAAACATGTCCGAGACTGGCTCGTGGGACAGCACGTGGTACAATCCTTCCGGATTATTTGATTGGAAAGCAGTTGACCGTTTTGAGATCGTCGCGGAACAGGCAAGTCTTACGGGAAAGGAATTATGGCTGGATGATATCCGCATCGTTTCTTCACCGGCATCGGTGAACGATGCGTTCGCTATTCTGCCGAAAGAGTTCCGGCTGGAACAGAACTATCCCAATCCATTCAACCCGAGCACCACCATTCAGTTCGACGTTCCGCAATCATCGCACGTGACACTGCGGATATTCAACGTGCTGGGACAGAATGTGGCAACACTGGTGAACGGCACGATCGAAGCCGGTTCGCACAGCGTGCAATGGAACGCGGATGTTTCTGCGGGAATATATCTCTGCAGATTGGAGTCGGGAACGTTCTTCCAGACGAGAAAACTACTTTTGGTAAAGTAAAAAGATGACTGGCCGATACTTGATTTCGTATCGGCGCTTCGATACATTGAGTGCGTTACAGCGTTCAACTCTTTAACGAGGACAATCAATCACACACACTTCCCATATACAGAATCTGAGTGCAACGATCTGCTACATGAATCGTTTCAGCGGACTATGATTCTGCTTCTCTTTGTTACTCTTTAACCATTGTCATTCCGAGTCCGCTCAAATTTTTTTCCTCAGCGGGACGAACCTGCCCGACTGACGTCGGTCAAGCGGGGAATCTGATATTAATCATACGTCTCTCAGATTCTTCACTGCATTCAGACAAAGTGCGACACATTTTCAAAACGAATAGCAAAAAACCTTCCAGGTTTTTAAAACCTGGAAGGTGTTCATAAAAATTATTTTATTACTTGGAGAATCAATGAACGTCCTCGTCCTCGGCTCAGGCCTTGTCGGACGCCCCATGGCGGCCGATCTTGCACACGATCCATCATTCACTGTCACCGTTGCTGATCGCAGCGCGGACAGCCTCAATAAAATTCCTTCTGCGCTGCCAATCAAAAAGATCCAGGCAGATCTTTCAAACAGCGAAGAACTGAAAAAATTATTAGCGCCGGCCGATATCGTCCTGAATGCCGTCCCCGGGTTTATGGGATTCAACACGATGAAACAGATTATCTCCGCCGGTAAGAACGTGGTGGATATCGCATTCTTTCCGGAGGACTGCTTTCTGCTCGATGCGCTTGCTAAAGAAAAGAATGTCATCGCGGTGACGGACTGCGGCGTTGCTCCCGGTATGAGCAATCTTCTCGCCGGCCATGTCGATCATTTGCTCGATTCCACTGAGACCGTGCTGATCTACGTCGGAGGACTCCCCTTTATCCGCACTTGGCCGTACGAATATAAAGCTCCGTTCTCTCCCATCGATGTCATCGAAGAGTACACGCGTCCTGCCCGCTATGTGGAGAACGGCGTCCTGGTGACTCGTCCCGCTCTTTCCGATCCGGAATTCCTTTCCTTCCCGAATATCGGCACGCTCGAAGCGTTCAACAGTGATGGACTTCGCTCACTTGCGGTCACACTGAAAGCGCCGAACATGAAAGAAAAAACATTGCGTTATCCGGGACATATCGAGAAGATCATGGTCCTTCGCGAATCGGGATTCTTCAGTGAAAAGGAGATCGATGTAAAAGGGGTCAAGGTTCGTCCGCTGGATGTCGCGACGAAACTCCTCTTTCCGATGTGGGAACTGAAAGAGAATGACGAAGAATTCACGGTGATGAAAGTGATCGTCGAAGGGAAAAAGGGGAACGACAGAATCCGTTACACGTACGATCTGTTCGATCGTCACGATGCTGCGACGAATGTCCACTCCATGTCCCGCGTGACTGGATACACCGCTACCACCGCCCTACGGATGGTCGCGAAAGGATTGTTCACACGGAAAGGGATCTCACCGCCGGAATTCATCGGACAGCAGCCGGAATGCGTAGAATTCATGCTCAACGGTTTGAAAGAGCGCGGGGTTGTCTATAATGAAACCATCGAAACAGTCAAGAATGTTTGAATATTTACTTGTTCCCGAAGGGATCACTATGGGGGAACCATCGCTTTGAGACCTGATGATCGGGGATTCGAAGGCATCATTCTATCGAATGACCACGGCTATGAAATCATTGGTCATCTTGAGGGAGTCATCAAAAAATTTATTATAGGACGACCGAAAGATCCAGAGCATATTACATTCAGCAAGGATGCTCTGGATGCTTCGCTCAGCATGACTTGGTCATACTGAGACCAACCTTTAAGATTTTTCAAAAAATGAATAACCTCGCGGCAGAGAATTAGATCCTGAAAAGATTCGAAAAAATAATTTCATCATGGCGAAGGTTGCCGGTCTTTAACGAACACTGATAAAGATGAACTATATTCCATACACTCCCCTTGCCAACCTCCCTACGCCACTCGATGAACTGCCGCGCCTTGCAAAGAAACTCGGTCTGTCGAAACTGATGATGAAGCGCGACGATCTGACCGGACTCGCAGGTGGCGGGAACAAGGCCCGAAAACTCGAATACATCTTCGCGGAGATCGTCAGCGGCGGTTATGATGTTGTCGTCACTGCCGGCGGCATCCAATCCAATCACGCACGAATGACCGCGGCGGCGGCGCGAAAACTGGGACTCGACGTGAAACTCGTCCTCGGCGGCCCGGACTTCACGGACCTTCAAGGAAACATCCTGCTCGATTCGCTGTTCGGAGCGGAGATCCGTTATCTTGTGGATGATGATGCGAATGACCGTTTGACGGATGAAATGAAACGCTGGGGTTCAGAACTCACGGCGCAGGGACGAAAGCCGTATCTTCTTCCCATCGGCGGAAGTACCGGCACCGGCGCTCTCGGGTATGTGAAAGCGATGAAGGAATTATCAGTACAATTTCCGGATGGACCCGTTCAGATCATCACCGGCATCGGTTCCTGCGGAACATTTGCGGGAACCATCCTGGGCTGCTCGCTGTACCTTCCGCAGGCGCGGGTCATCGGCATCAGCGTTTCGCGGACAATTGAAGGGATCACACAGAGAACAAAAGAACTGCTCAAAAAAAGTGCTGCTCTGCTGAACATTCAGAGTAACACGGAACAGATACCGATCGAATGTTATGACCGCTATCATTCCGAATATGGTGTGATGACAAACGAAGGCGAACAGGCGATCCGACTCTGCGCGGAATTTGAAGGAATCCTGCTCGATCCCGTCTACACTGGAAAGGTCATGGCCGCTCTGATCGATCTGGTGGAAAAGAACATCATCGACAGGAACATTCCGGTCATCTTCATCCACACCGGCGGACTGCCGATCATCTTTTCATTTGAGAAAGAGCTGGGAAGTTCCTCTCGTTGTACAAAGATATATAAGTAAATACACTGGATTGTCATTTCAAATCCCGATGTTCACGGATTTTGCATAGGACATCGGGATGAGAAATCTTACACAAAAAACATAATTCAGATTCCTCACCCCGCGTTGTGAAATAGAGAGCGGGTTTCGGAATGACAATATTTGGATATTTCCCCTTCCGCTTTTCATTAAACACGGATCACTATTATGAAAACACCGATCATTGTTCTGAGTTTTTTGTTCACGTTGTTCGTTCACCTTGATGCCCTGAATTCAAATCTATCGGATGAAAAAAATATCGCATCACTCATCGCGCAATTCTCCTCCGCCGATCCGTTCGTCCACGGTGATGCCATCACTCAGATCGTCCGCTATGGTGAAAAAGCAGTCGATCCGCTCATCCGTTCTCTGTCGGACAGCAGCGCCGACGTGCGCATCTGTTCCGCGATCGCTCTTGGAAAGATCGCGCCGAAAGGGATTCGGGCAATTCCAGCACTCACGCTCTCGTTGAAGGATAAGAAAAGTGATGTGCGCTGGTGTTCCGCCATCGCACTTGGTAAATACAAAACGAATGCGGCTTCTGCTGCTGCTGAATTGGTCCGATTGTTATCGGACAAGGATCTGAGTGTGCGCTGGGGAGCGTACACTTCCCTTCTGGTAATTGATAAGAATTCACTGAACGTTTCACATGAACTTTCCGATGTCATACTACAGCTTGAACGGCTAACACCGGACGTAATGAAAGAACTGCATGTTCCCGGAGTATCTATCAGCATTATCAAGAACAACACAGTCGAATGGTCCAAAGCATTCGGCGTTTCAGACGAATCACTGGAGACGGCCGTAACGACAGAGACCATGTTCGAAGCATGCTCCATGAGCAAACCGGTCTTTTCGTTCGTTGTTCTGCAGCTTGTTGATCAGAAAAAGTTGGATCTGGACAAACCGCTCTATCATTATCTGCCGGAACGATTCGTTTCCGTTGATGAATCGTATTCGAAACAGATCACCGCACGGATGATCCTGACGCACACCAGCGGCATGCCGAACTGGCGCAAAGCGGGAGATGAACGGAATGCGCCGATCCCGCTCTATTTCAAACCGGGAACAAAGTTCAGTTATTCGGGTGAAGGGATGTTCTATCTTCAGAGAGTTGTAGAACATATCATGAATGAGCCGCTCGCGTCACTTGCCAAACGGATGCTGTTCGATAAGCTTTCGTTGTCGCACACCAGCTTTGTCTGGACGGAACAATTGAATCCGTTCATTTCCACCGGACATGATGCCGCAGGAAAGAACAATGAACGAAGTAGATATCTCCGCGGAAACGCCGCCTACACGCTCTATACTACACCCGAAGAATATGCAAAGATCATCATCGGTATCATGAAATCTGGTCCGATTCTTTCTTCGTCGATGAGAAAAGAAATGCTCACTCATCAGGTCCGCTCGGATGTGCGCGAGGTAACCGACAGACCGGGCAAAGCGATGGGACTCTTCTCATTCCGCGGACTCGGCTGGGCGATCGATTCTACTATCACGGGGAACATCGTCTATCATAGCGGTTCCAATCAGACAGGATTCCGTTGCTATTCGCAGTTCGATCCTGAGAACGGCTCGGGAATTGTGATCATGACAAATGGGGAGAACGGCAGCGAGTTGTGGCAGAGATTGGTCAGTGCCGTCGGCGACCTGTAATAATGATACCCCATATCATTATCCAAGCAATTTGAACTGACTATAGCATCTCGCCAAGACGCAAAGTCGCCAAGGAAAAATTTACATTTATTTTGCGCCTTTGCGAGAGACAATGGCTTTGTTTTATTGAAATTATCTCAAAAAAAACCATCCGTCCATCCCGACGGGATTGGACCTCAATCCCCCGTTCAAACCCATCGGTTCAAGCGCAATCCTTCCTCCCGTGATGTAACTTTGTAGTGTAATTTTTCACAACACTATTCATGTTGTGACTTTTTCAAACATTCACAAGGTTATCCCATGAAACGCACTGTTGCATTGTTCCTCATCCTCTGCTCCGGAATTCTTCTTTCGCAGCCGCAATATACCGGCTCAGTCGAAGGGACCGCACTTGACCAGGCCACCCGCTCCCCACTCGTCGGCGCGAATATCATTGTCATAAATACTTCGCTCGGCGCGGTGACCGATCCGGACGGAAAGTTCGTCATCAAGAATATTCCTATCGGAAATTATTCCTTACAGTTTCGCATGCTCGGGTATGCGACCATTACGAAGACTGATATCATCATCCGTTCTCAACGCACAACAACGGTCACTGGTGAACTCTCCGAACAGACGGTGGAAAGCGATCAGGTAGTCGTTACTGCAGGATATTTCCATACGAACGATGTTCAGCCGGTGAGCATCACAGCGCTGAGCGCGGAGGAGATCCGCCGTGCGCCGGGTTCCGGCGGAGATATCAGCCGGGTGGTCATGGGTCTGCCGAGTCTCGCCAAAGTGAACGACCAATCCAACAGTCTTATCGTCCGCGGCGGAAGTCCGCTCGAGAACGCATTCTTTCTCGATGGTATTGAGATACAGAACATCAATCACTTTCCCACGCAGGGGGCGACCGGCGGACCGATCGGCATGGTGAATATCGATCTTATCGATGAAGTGAATTTTGCTGCCGGCG
Organism: uncultured Ignavibacteriota bacterium; assembly: GCA_903907305.1. Taxonomy (GTDB): domain Bacteria; phylum Bacteroidota; class Ignavibacteria; order UBA10030; family UBA8401; genus UBA8401. The sequence goes on along the minus strand of CAIVNT010000208.1, from coordinate 7,740 downwards.
GATTTTCGGCAAGTCACGGCGATAAACTCTCCTCCGTACTGCAGATGTCCATGCGCGAAGGCAATCGCGAGAATTTCGAAGGACAGCTCGATCTGAATGTGATGGGATTCGGCGGGGTGGTTGAAGGACCGCTCGACGAACATGGTTCATTCCTCCTTTCGGTCCGGAGAAGTTATCTCGAGTATCTGGTGAAGATGTTCGACATCGGCACAACGGCGGCTCCGCAATACGGCGATGTGCAAGGAAAGATCGTCTACGATCTCTCACCGCATCACAAATTGAGTCTCGTGTTTTTGGGGGGTGATGATCACAATAACCCCGACCGCACCGTCGCAGAAGAGAACGATATGCTCTTCTACGGGAATCAGGACATCTACCAGAATGCGGGCGGAATCGTCTGGCGTGCGCTGTGGAGCAGCGACTTCTACTCGAACACTTCGCTTGGTGTGCAGACAACAAAAGCACAAGAGGATTTCTTTGAGACGAATACCGGTCTGCCGATCGTGAAGAATCATTCCACGCAGACAGCAGTCTCACTGCGCAACAGCAATCGGCTCCGTTTGTCGGATGTGCATTCGCTGGAATTCGGCATCGAAACAAAACAGTTCATGGAAAAATATGACAACGCGTTCGGTAGTTTCACCAATGCTGTCGGGGACTCTTCCCCTGCGTCAGCAAATAACAACAAGATCAACGCGTCAAAACTCGGCGCTTTCATTACATACATCGTCCATCCGTTCTCACTGCTGACATTCACCGTCGGCACACGGGCGGATTATTTTTCCTACAATGACCGGATGACGGTCTCTCCGCGCGCATCACTCTCCCTTGCACTCAGCGATGTCACAACATTCAATATGTCGTCCGGAATGTTCTATCAGAATATGCCGCTCTCTCTCCTTTCGCAGGATGCTCGGAATAAGGAACTTCGCGATCCGTATGCTGTCCACTACATCGCCGGTGTCGACCATTTGCTGAATGAAGAGACAAAATTCACAGCCGAGATCTATCAAAAGGAATACTACGATTTTCCGGTCGATCCATCCGATCCGTCACTCTTTCTGGTGGACGAGATGTTCTACCGCGGAGGACTCTACTTCAGTCACGGTCAGTTATCGAACAGCGGCAAGGCCCGTTCCCGCGGTCTTGAATTGACATTGCAGAAGAAACTGGCGGCGGATTTTTACGGACTCGCGAGTGTAACACTCTTCCGCACAGAATATCAGGGTGCAGATGGTCTCTGGAGAAGGCGCGTATTCGACAATCAGATGATCGTAAGTGTGGAGGGGGGTTATAAGCCGAACGCAGAATGGGAATTCAGCGCACGGTGGATATTCGCCGGCGGAACTCCATTCACGCCTCTTGATCTGACACGTTCAGCGGCGGAAAAACGTGCCGTTCTCGATCCGGCGCGCATCAACGGAGAACGGTATCCCGCCTATCATTCACTGAATGTCCGGTTCGATAAGCGGTTCCATTCCGAGCATTCCAATCTTGTCGTTTACCTCAGTGCATGGAATGCGTACAATCAAAAGAATGTCGCGGTATATTTCTGGAATGAAAAAAAGGGGAAGCAGGATACGATCTACCAGTGGAATCTTCTGCCGATCTTCGGCGTCGAATATGAGTTGTAACGTATTAGTTATTGAATACCTTTGAGCTGTCCTACAACAATGCAGTCGAGGTGATGACGTAGTTTTGAGTCATAGCATTCCTTCGAATGCATCATTGCGGGAGCGGAACTCTTCGGATAATTGTTCCGCGTGAAAGATACACATACCGGGAGGAAGGATCGAACACAAAACTGTAGTCCCAATCCGACAATGCTATTGTTGAACTCATTCCTGTTGACACATTTGCACAGACAAGGACAGATGAAGGATATGCATCGGGGTTCCCGCTGTAGGAATAACTATACGAGACGACATATTTTCCGTTGGGAGAGAGTTTTGGAGAATATGCGCCGCCTGTTGATGAAAAAAAGCCGGTTTGCCGGTCCAGGATATAATACCCGTAAACAGAATAATAGGACCTGAAACCGATGTACCTTCCGTCGGCAGAACATGTCGGATACGCTATATGTTTTTTTTCCGTCATACGGACCATCGAATCCGAGCCCACGGAAACGACATAGAGAAAACTCGTGTCGGTCAACACGCTAGAAGCAATGATAATGTTGTTCCCCGGCGGAAGCCAGCAGAATCCCGAAGTATTTCCGAAATAGTCATATCGTTGAGACCGAAACAACGGATATGTTCCCATCCTCTTTCCGGTTCCGTCGGACCGGATAACAGCCAACTGGGTGCTCGTATCGTTTCCCTTGTAGAATGCAGCATACTCTCCAGAGGGGGACCATCCCCACACCGGTGCAGAATTTCGTTCAGTATTGTTGTTCATATATCCGGATAAAGATTTTGTGCCGGTCCGGCATAGAACAGAATCATGAATTGAAACGGTCATTACAAATTTTTGGGCCGTATCCACGTTCATCAATAGACCGTATGCGCCGTTCCCCTGACGGATGAAACCAACCGAACCTCCGTTTGGCTTCCACTGCGGCATTATATCGTTGAAGACTCCGCTTGTTAATTGCACGGTATTCATTCCGCTCGTATCACATATGTAGATGGCGCCGTTCCGAGAGAATGAAAGCTTCTTTCCGTCCGGCGAGACGGATGGATACATTCCTGCTGTGATCTCTTGTACACCGGTATTTTCTACTGGTGGCGGATACGGATCTTCGTTGAGTAAACATCCTTCAAAGAGCGCTGTCAAAAGTAATGCTGCTGCAATAATATATTTTCCCATGATCCTCCGGTTGAAGAACAACTTATTGGTATTAACGTACGCATTCCGGAGTATTTCAGCAATCACGTGAATACGTAATATCGGTCCCGGTTCATCTATTGCGACAACTTGCTCCTCTTTCGGAACTTTACTACTTTGCGCTAAGCAGAACAACATGTTGGTGTGCGGGTATTTTACAGAAGTAAAGAGAACTAAAACGCCGGGAAAAAGAACACCACAAATATGTGAATGATACAATGATGAAGTCCAAAGCCTCCACTCCAAAGGAATATCTCGACACCCTTCCCGATGACCGGAAAGCGGCTATGAAGGAACTGCGTCGTCAGATCGTGAAACATCTGCCGAAAGGATTCAAAGAAGGGATCACGTACGGCATGCTGGGATATTATGTGCCGCATTCCATCTATCCTGCCGGATATCACGTGAATCCGCAGCACATGCTGCCGTTCATGAACCTTGGTTCACAGAAGAACTTCATCGTCCTCCATCATCTCGGCCTCTATGCAGATAAAAAATTATTGGAATGGTTCACGCAGGAATATGCGAAAGCGGCTCCCGCAAAACTCGATATGGGAAAAGGATGCGTCCGTTTCAAAAAAATGGACCAGATACCGTTCGCAATCATCGGGAAATTGGCAGGCAAGATGACGGTGAAAGAGTGGATCGCCCGGTACGAAAAAAATCTTCAGCAGAGGAAAAAATAGACCTTCCCTTATGTTCCTATCCATGCGAATCCACTCATGACTGACAGCCGTTCGTTCCGGGACGTCTACGAAGAATACAAAAATCTCGTCTACAATCTTTCGCTGCAGTACGTTCACAATGCAGAGGATGCTCAGGACATCACTCAGGAAGTGTTCGTGAAGATCCACGATCATTTACATGAGCATAACGAAGCGCTCTCTTCCCTCAAGACCTGGATCTACCGCATCACCATCAATCACAATCTCGATTTCATCAAAGCGAAGAAGACGCAAAAACGTTTTGCGTTCATCACCTCCCTGTTCGGTCCGGATGATTCGGGTAGGGAGTTGGACCCGGGACATTTCGATCATCCCGGCGTCCTGATGGAGGATAAAGAGGAAGTGGAACGGCTCTTCTCGTTCATCGACAACCTTCCGGAAAAACAGCGGACCGCCATTATCCTGATGAAGATCGAGGACCGTTCGCAAAAAGAGGCGGCGGAGATCATGAATATCACGCCAAAAGCGCTGGAATCATTGGTCCAACGGGCAAAACAATCACTTTCTTCCATGATGGAGCGAAGGAAATCATAATATTAATCGTATAACTATGAAGACGACGATGAACATTGATACTGAACTGAACAAATTGGAGAAGATCCGTCCGGTGGACGCGCCTCCCTTCCTCTTCACCAGGATCGAACAGCGGATCGCATCCGTTTCACAATCTTCGGTAAGCACGAAGTTCCGCTTCGCTGTCATTTCATCGTTACTTGCATTAGCGGTTATCAACATCATTGTTGTCTCTTCGTTTGCTGGAATTAAAACCCATTCATCAAGTATCCAGCATCTAGCTATATCGATGAATCTTTCATCATCCAATGATCTCTATGAATAAGACCAAACTTCTTACCATCGCAGTTGCTGTCCTTTTTCTGATGAATGTCGGCGTCATCTCATTCCTGCTGCTTAACAAACCGCCCCGTCCGGACGGAGATCGAAACGGAGAAGGACCGAAACACATCATTATCGAACGTCTCCGTTTTGACAAAGCCCAGATCGACCGATATGATTCTTTGATCGAACAGCATCAGCAGACAATTCGTTCGGCAGACGAAGAGATCATGCTGTTGAAACGCAAACTCTTCTCACTGCTCCCATCCCCGGATCCGGCGAAAGAGGATTCCCTTATTGAACGTATCGGCACCGTGCAGCGTCGCGTTGAACATGCACACATCGATCATTTTTCGGGCATCCGAATGATCTGCCGTCCCGATCAGATGAATGATTTCAATTCGTTATCCCATGAACTTGCCGAACTTTTTTTGCCGAAAGAACGTCGTCCTCAGTAATCGCATTTTTTTTAACAGTTTTCATCATTCGCCCCGTCAGGGGCGATTTGTTTTTAAATCAGCGAAGGAAGTCCGATTTTTTGTCGTTTAAAGTATCATAAGCACATTCACACATTATTCACAACATGGTATTTCTATGATGACCGCAATCCGCACCGCTCTTCTCTCTGTTTTGTTCACCGGACTCATGTTCATTACCGCCTGCACGAAAGATGAAACAACAACATCGGCATCGGCACTTCCCCCGTCCGAAACGCTGTTAAAAACTTTCGGTTCGGCGATCAATATGAACGCACTGCCGAATTACGCAGCGCAGCCGATCCCGTCGTATATCACCAAGGATAATTCCGCCGGCAATACGATCACCAATGCAAAAGCAACACTCGGCAGAGTGTTGTTCTACGACAAACATCTTTCTACGAACAATACCATCGCCTGCGCATCGTGTCATCTACAGCAATTCGCTTTCAGCGATACGGCAACAGCAAGTACCGGTGTTAATGGAACAACCGGCCGGCACGCGATGCGTCTTGTCAACTCCCGGTTCTCCAACGAAGTGAAATTCTTTTGGGATGAACGTGCATCGTCGCTGGAGAATCAGACCACACGGCCGATGCAGGACCATAAAGAGATGGGATTCAGCGGAGCGGACGGCGATCCGTCGTTGAACGATCTTATCGCAAAACTGCAGGCGCTGGACTATTATAAAGAATTGTTCACCACCGTCTTCGGTGATGCAGTGATCACCGAGGCAAGGATGCAGGAGTGCCTCGCGCAGTTCATCCGCAGCATTCAGTCCTTCGATTCAAAATACGATGCTGGACGCGCGGCGGCGGGAAACGATCAGGCACCGTTCACAAATTTTTCCATGCTCGAGAATGACGGAAAGAATCTCTTTTTCGCTCCTCCGCAGTTTGACGGTACCGGGACAAGAGTTGCCGGCGGCGCTGGATGCGCAGGGTGTCATGCGGGACCGGAATTCGATATCGATCCGCGCACATTGAATAACGGCGTCATCGGTTCATTTGCCGGCGGTACGGATGCTACGGTAACGCGCGCACCAAGCCTGCGCGACGCAGTGAAGGTGGATGGCTCCAGCAACGGACCGTTCATGCATATCGGATTATCGAATCAATTGATCACCGTGATCAATCATTACAACAATATCAATCCTGCGGGAAACACAAATCTCGATCCGCGCCTTCGCCCCGCCGGCAATCCGCAGAATCTCAATCTTACGCAGCAGGAGAAGGATGCACTCATCGCATTCATCCGCACGCTTGCCGGAACGAATGTCTATTCGGATGTGAAGTGGTCTGATCCATTCATGAAATAATGTATAATCCACGAATGAACACAAATTGGAAAATGGATTACCGTAGGACATGACTTAAGTCATGACCTACGGTGATTGCCCATTACCCACCCGCAACAAAAACGCAATTCAGTATCCAATATCCAGCATCGCACCTATACCCCTGCTTTGACCCGATTCCGTATTGCGTCTCTTCCTCGATTTTAATAGAATGTATCATTCTATGAATATTGGAGTCCCAATAAATACCGCTGTACACCATCCCGTCCCCGACACGGAAGGGATAAAATACGCCGGTTCCAAACGGAAGATCCTTCCCTCCATCATCGACATCATTTCTCCGTTACCGATAACGACTGTGCTGGACGGATTCTCCGGCTCAACGCGTGTGAGTCAATTGTTTGCAAAACTCGGATTCAATACTACATCCAGCGACATCTCCGTCTGGTCCGAAACTTTGGCCACAGCTTATCTCATGAATGAGCGCGAACCGAAAGAGTATCAGCGCATCATCGATCATCTGAACAGTCTTAATGGATACGAAGGATGGTTCTCCGGACATTACGGCGGAACTGAAGCGACCGGTGAGAAGCGTCCATTTCAATTAAAGAATACCATGAAGCTCGATGCTGTCCGCGATGAGATAGACAGGATGGGTCTTAATGAAATTGAAAAGGCCGTGGCATTGACGAGTCTTATCCTCGCGCTCGATTCTGTGGACAGCACGCTGGGCCACTTCGCTGCATATCTGGCGGACTGGTCCCCCCGTTCACACAACGAGATGAAACTGCGGCTTCCGAAACTATTCATCAGCAAAGGCAAGAACCGCGTCGTTCGAAAAGATGTCTTTGATACCGTCAACGAAGCGGAATTCGATCTCGCCTATTTCGATCCTCCCTACGGCTCCAATAATGAGAAGATGCCTCCGAGCAGGGTTCGCTACAATTCCTATTATCATATCTGGACGACCGTTATCCAAAATGACAAGCCGCAGCTCTTCGGAAAAGTGAACCGCCGCGAAGATTCCCGGGACACTGCCTCGCCTTCTGTTTTTGAAGAATTCAGAAAAGATGAGAACGGAAATTTTCTTGCCATGAATGCGATCCGTTCATTGATCGAACAGACGAGATCAAAATATATTTTACTCTCGTACAGTTCGGGCGGACGGGCAACAAAAGAAGCATTGCACGAAATCCTCAATACGGGAGGGAAACTCATCCGCGCCGTGGAGATCGACTATAAGAAGAATGTGATGGGAAATATGCGCTGGACGAACGAATGGATCAACAGCGACGGGAAGTATGTGGAGTATCTTTTTTTGATGGAAAAAGAGTAACTCCAGGGAAGGTATTATTCTGAGTCTCAATGCAAAGTTCTTGTTTTAAAGTATCAGGACGATCTACGTTCCCATAGGGAAGAATCTATTGCTGACTATAAATTTTGGCTCTTCTCCCGATCGAGTGGGTAAAATCAGGAGCTATTTTGGTTAAAAATCAGGCAGCATACAGGCAAGGATTTTAAGACGAAGATATTCTTCGTCTCGCAACCCATAAGCCCGTCGCTGGATGACTCTGATCTTGTT
>CAIVNT010000207.1 GCA_903907305.1 uncultured Ignavibacteriota bacterium | reverse complement strand
GCTATGTCAAAAACAAAACGAGTCGGATTCAAATTAGATATGACTCCGATGGTGGATGTCGGCTTTCTATTGTTGACGTTCTTCATGCTATCGACAACATTCAAACCACAGGATGTTGCCGATGTTACGATCCCTGTATCCCATTCTGCTTTCAAACTGCCGGACGTTGATGTGATGACCGTGACAGTGGACAAAGATGGATCTGTTTTCCTCGGATTGGACAACCAGAATCTTCGCGGAGCAGTGTTCGGACCTCAATATGCACTGAAGGCGGGTGTGGGAGTGACGATGGCTGAACTTCCCGAATTGCTGCGCAATGCCCGTATCCGAAATCCAAAACTCCGTACCGTGATCAAAGCGGACCGTGAGTCACAGTATAAGGTCATTCAGGGCGTGATGGAAACACTTCAGAAACAGGGGATCACCCGTTTCAACCTTGTGACCGATATAGAGAAATAAAATTTAGGAGTACGAACTATGGCAGATGTAGATTTATCGCAATCGAAAGGTAAACAGAAACACGGTGGGAAGAAGAAGCGCAAACGTATTAATGTTCGCGTCGACATGACGCCGATGGTGGACGTTGCATTTCTTCTGTTGACCTTTTTCATGCTCACGACATCAATGAGCAAACCTCAGACCATGGAGATCAATCTTCCCCCTGCAGACTCCGAGGGAAAAGTGAACGACGTGCAAGTAGCGGCTTCGAATTTACTGACCGTGCGTGTCCGCGAAGATTTCAAAATATTTTGGAATATTGGCGAAGAAAAACCGGCGGCAGTAGATGGCAGTGATCGCAGAACAAAGCTGGTGAATCTCGGAAAATTGTTGAAGGATCGGAGCTCTTCTAATCCTAAACTGATCACTCTCATTAAGATCGATGATAAAGCAAAATACATCGACATGGTGGATGTGATGGATGAAATGAATATCAACGGCATCACGCGGTTCAGTATCGCTCCGATGGCTGAGAAAGACAAACAAGAAATCGCAACGTTATAATTTAACGCTGTAATGGAGAATGTATTATGGCTACAGCAACAGCCGAAAAAACAGGTTATGGTTATCAGGAACTCCGGACGCTATCTCGAAAATATTCGATGACGGCTCTGATTATTGCCGGAAGTTTCCACTTTGGCGGTATGGGTGTCTACTATGGCGTTCAGGCGCTTCTTGAAGAGGACGAACCTGTCTATTCTGTTCGTATCATGAAATACAGCGACCTCGGTCCACCCCCGTCCATAACAAACTCACAGGCTGCTCCGGCAGTTTCTGTTGAAGCACCAACTGCAAAACCGACCGTCGGAACTCCCGTTCCGGTGCCGGATGCTGAAATCAATCCGGAACAGACCATTGCCAGCCAGGAAGAAATGGCTCAGACCGGTCCTATCGGAGAAGGTGAAGGGGCAGGCGGTCCCGTTGAAATTGAATCGGATGTAAAGATCGAAGAGGACGGCCCACCGCCGGATTTCGTACCGGTGGAGAAACAGCCGCAGCCGCTTCCCGGAAACAATCCTGCTCCTGTATATCCTGAGATCGCCCGTCGTGCCGGAGTTGAAGGTACTGTATGGGTGAAGATCTGGGTGGACAAAGAAGGAAATCCGAAAAAAGCTCAGGTGTTGAAATCGGACGCTGAACTGTTCAATCAACCCGCGATCGATGCGGCAATGAGATGGAAATTCACTCCGGCGATCATGAATAACGGTCCGGTCTCTGTTTGGGTGTCGATCCCATTCAAATTCAAATTGAACGCAGGGCGGTAACGGAGCACATGGATTCTTCGAAGATATTTGTGTACTTCGGGTACGCAATGGCGGTTGTGTTCTTTGGGCTGGGGGTATATGTGCTGTTCTTCATTCCTGCAGAACTTCACGTCCCGGAGAATTTCCGGATGATGTTCGGCGTTATTCTGCTCCTCTATGGGCTGTATCGTGTTTTCTCACTCTGAATTAAACAACGGCAAGATGATGAAGAACAGTAAGGGTTGGTATTCATTTCTTGTAGTGTTCCTGTCTGTCGTACTCTGTTCATGTTCCAGCGAGAAGCGTGAGACTCTCACGAACGGGAGTCTTACCATGATGACTTCCGAAGACATCTTTCCGGTGATTGATATTCAGGTGAGCGACTTTCAACGGATGTACGATCAAGTGAAGATCAAGAATTTCTCTGTATCGTCGCGGGAAGCGATCGTTCAGATGCTCAATGACAGTATCAAACTGATCGTTTGTGCGCGGGGATTCAACGACGAAGAGAAACGCGTCATTGCGAAGAATGAATTTGAGATCGATTCCATCAAGATCGCCTTTGATGGAATTGCTGTTTTGGTGAATCAAAAGAATCCTTTGAGCAGATTGACTGTTGCTGAACTTCGGCAGATCCTTTCCGGTTCGACGGAGCGGTG
>CAIVNT010000206.1 GCA_903907305.1 uncultured Ignavibacteriota bacterium | reverse complement strand
CGTGCTTCGAATGTTGCCCGAATTCCGCCCGAAGGAAACGATGACGCATCCGGTTCACCCTGGATCAATTGTTTTCCTGTGAATGCTTCAATGATCTTACCGCTTTCACTATAATCGATAAACGAATCATGCTTCTCTGCGGTAAAGCCTGTCAGCGGTTGGAACCAATGGGTATAATGTGTACAGCCTTTAGAGATCGCCCAATCTTTCATTGCAATAGCAACGATATTAGCTGTATCGCGGTCCAGTTTTTCACTTTTACTGATGACGTTCACTATCTTCTCATATGCATTTTTCGGTAGCATCTGCTGCATCTTGGCAAGGTCGAAGATGTTTTCGCCAAAATATGTCGAAACAAGTTTAACGGATTTGCTCATATCGTTCCTTTATTTTGTTTTATTGATTTTAAGTTTGTTTGTTTCTTTCATAGTAGTGAGCACGATGCTGGTTGTGGTGTTGACGACACCGGACCATGCCTGGATCTTAGAGAGTAACTTTTCCAATGAGGAAGTATTTTCGGTCCGAATCTTGATGAGATGCGTCCCTGAGCCGGTAACAGAATGGATCTCGAGTACCTCATCTGTTGTTTTTGCATGTTCAATGAACGATCCGTAGTGCTTGGAGGAATCCACTGTTACATTGATGAAGGCTGTGATATCTTTCCCGACTTTTTTGGGGTCGACATATGCCGTATACCCTGTAATAATTCCATTCTCTTCAAGCTTCTTCAACCGCTCACTGACGGAAGGGATGCTGAGATCGACTGCCTGTGCAAGATCATTACGGCGTGTTCTGCCGTTCTTTTGAAGAATATCAATGATTGTAACATCGATATCGTCTAATTGATGCAAAGAATTCATGGTTTTACCTTATTCTTTTAGGTTATAGACTGATTATACTTAAAATATAAGGTTAAGAGCCGATAATGTCAAATAGTTTTTAAAATAAAAAATCCGGTCAAATTCCGACCGGATTTGTGTTACACTATCTATATCAAATTATACAGAGATAATATTGTCTTTCTGATATTTGATAACTCCTTCATAGATCGTAGCATGCACGTTGAAATCATCATCCATCACAACAAGATCGGCATCTTTACCCACAGCGAGGATTCCTTTTTGATGTTCCAAACCGAGAACTTTTGCTCCGTTCAGTGAAGCCATGCGAACAGCATCGGTGATTGGAACACCGACGAGTCGGACCATATTGCGGATAGCCTCTTCCATCGTCAATGTGCTGCCGGCGAGAGTGGTGCCGTTCTCCAGATAGGCTCGCTTATCTTTTACAATGATTTTCTGGTCCATGAAATGATAATCACCGTCCGGCATTCCGCATGCTCTGATGGCATCAGTCACAAGAATGATTCCCCCGCTCCCTTTAATGTTGTGCAATAATTTCATTACGATAGGATCGACGTGGATACCGTCAGCAATCAATTCTACTTTCAATTCATTTCGCAGAAGCGCCGCAACCATAATGCCGGGTTCGCGGTGATGAAAGGGTCTCATTGCATTGAACATATGAGTCACATGTGCCGCTCCGTTATCGATCGCCTTTTCAATATCCTCATACAAGGCAAGGGTATGGCCAATGGAAGGAACTACTCCTTGGCTGGCAGCGGAACGAATGACGTCGATATTTCCCGGCAATTCCGGTGCAATGGTCATTAATTTAATAGACCCGCGGGCGGACGAATTAAGATCGTTCCACATATCAACATTTGGTTCCCACAAGTATTCGATTTTGTGAGCACCCTTGATCAAAGGATTGATGAAAGGACCTTCCATATGAATTCCCCATATATTGGAATCCTTATGCTG
>CAIVNT010000205.1 GCA_903907305.1 uncultured Ignavibacteriota bacterium | reverse complement strand
GATCAATCGTCCAATTACACAAGGGATGGTTGGCGGAACGTCTTTCAGACAGTATCATTTTCAAAAGTGTGAAGAAGGTTTCCTCCATAAAAAAAATTACAATACCGGGAGCAGGAACATATTCTGCCGGTGCATTTGTTCTTACTGTTACAAAGGCCGACATACCTGACAATAAAAAGCTGCAGAATCCGTCTGAAGAGTATGTTGATGCTGCACAGGTCTCCTTCCCGCTGATTATGCGGAAGTGGCAATCGGGTGATTCCTTCCATCCCATTGGAATGAGGGGAAAGAAAAAACTGAGCGATTTTTTCAGCGGTTTGAAGCTGTCACAGGATGAAAAGAAAGAAATTCCGGTAATCGAAAGCGGCGGAGAGATCATGTGGGTGGGGGGAAAGCGTTTGGATGACCGGTTCAAAATAACCGATTCCACAACTTCAACATATCACCTAACGATAAATGACAATGGCAAAAAAAACGATCATCGTTAATAACGAGGAATTCGAACCGTATATCAACGAGAAGAAGATCCGCGCAAGAATCAAAGAGCTCGGAAAGAAGCTGAGCAAAGACTACAAAGGGCGGACTCCAATTTTCATTGGAGTACTGAACGGCTCATTCGTCTTCTTTTCGGACCTGATCCGCGAAGTAACGATCGAATGCGAAGTGGATTTTCTGAAACTGTCCAGCTATGGTGATGCGAAGGTTTCTTCAGGGAATGTGCATTTGCTGAAGGATCTGAACTGTCAGGTAATGGGACGCGACATCGTGATCGTTGAAGATATCATCGATTCCGGTCTTTCCATCGATTTTATCAAAAGACTGCTGCTCGCGCAGAACCCAAAGTCCTTCGCCGTTGTTTCATTATTATATAAGACAAAAGCAGTGAAAATCGATTTCCCTGTGAAATATATCGGATTCAAGATACCAAACGACTTCGTGGTCGGCTACGGATTGGATTACGCTCAAAAAGGGCGCAACATTCCGGCCATTTACAAGATCGTAGAGAAAAAGAAATAATTTTCCGGAGAAGACAGAGCTATGTCAGAAGAAAAAAAGAACGACCAGAACAATAACGATAAACAGAACGATAAACGTCAGTTCCTTCCGAAAATGAAACGGCCGAAATCGCCGAACCGGAACGACGATGAGTTCAACTGGAGCAAAGCATTCCGCGTTGTGCTCAGCTGGTCCGCCATCATTATGGCGGTCTTTCTGGTAATGACGATCTTTAAGGGTGCGGAAGCGACAGAATATGATATTTCATTCACACAGTATCAGGAATTCCTCACGAAGAACCTGATAGCGAAAGCAACGGTGAAGAAATCGAATCTGAATGATTTCGATTTCCATGGCATCATGCGTGAACCGCAGGAGATCACCCTTGCCACCGGGAAACGCGTGAAAGTAGAAAAATTCACACTGACACTTCCTTACACAAATATCGATGATGCGGTCATCGTACAGTGGAGTCAGCATAATGTTGCCTTCTCCATCTCCAAAGAAGACGGAATGTGGACGAACATGCTTGTCACCGCACTGCCGTGGATCATTATCATCGGCATTTGGATCTTCATCTTCCGCAGAATGCAGGGGGGCGGAACAAAGGGGATCTTCTCCTTCGGCAAAAGCCGTGCGAAGATGCTGAATGAAGGACAGATCCGGATCACATTCGAGGATGTGGCAGGATGCGATGAAGCAAAAGTTGAATTACAGGAAGTGATCGAATTCCTGCGCGACCCGGCAAAGTTCCAGAAACTCGGCGGCAAGATACCGCGCGGCGTTTTGCTGCTCGGTCCTCCCGGTACAGGTAAGACCCTGCTCGCCCGCGCAGTTGCAGGAGAAGCGGGAGTTCCCTTCTTCTCCATCAGCGGAGCGGACTTTGTAGAGATGTTCGTCGGTGTCGGCGCAAGCCGCGTGCGCGACCTGTTTGATCAGGGAAAGAAGAGTGCTCCATGTATCATCTTCATCGATGAGATCGATGCTGTGGGACGACACCGCGGTGCCGGACTCGGCGGCGGTCACGATGAACGCGAACAAACATTGAATCAGCTTCTTGTTGAGATGGACGGCTTTGAACAGAACAACGGCGTCATTCTGATCGCCGCAACGAACAGACCAGATGTGCTCGATCCTGCATTGATGCGTCCGGGCCGCTTCGACCGTCAGGTTGTTGTGGATCGTCCGGATGTCCGCGGCCGTGAAGGAATCCTGAAGGTGCATACAAAGAACATTCCACTTGCATTGGATATCAAACTGGATATTCTTGCCAAAGGAACACCGGGTCTTTCCGGCGCCGATCTTGCGAATCTTGTGAACGAGGCAGCATTGCTTGCCGCGCGTAAGAATCAAAAAGAAGTGACGATGCGCAATTTTGAAGAAGCAAAAGATAAAGTGATGATGGGAACAGAGCGCAAGTCGATGCTGATCTCGGACAAAGAGAAACGTATCACCGCTTATCATGAAGCAGGGCATGTTCTGGTCGCGAAATATATTCCGGAATCCGATCCGATCCATAAAGTGACGATCATTCCGCGCGGACGTGCACTCGGCGTAACGACATCGCTTCCCATCGATGAAAAGCATACATATTCAAAGAAATATCTGGAAGCACTGCTTGCCATGCTCTACGGCGGCAGGATCGCTGAAAAACTTGTCTTCAACGAATTTACCACGGGCGCGGGCAACGACATTGAACGTGCAAGTAACCTTTCACGCAAGATGGTATGTGAATGGGGTATGAGCGAGAAGATGGGTCCGCTGACCTATGGTGCCAAAGAAGAGGAACTCTTCCTCGGCCGCGAAGTGACAAAACACCGCGACTACAGTGAAGAGACCGGCAGAACGATCGATGAAGAAGTGAAGAAGATCATCACCGCTGCTGAGAAGCGGGCGATCGACATCCTATCCGGCAATATCGATAAACTGCATATGTTGTCGAACGTTCTGCTTGAGCGGGAGATATTGGACAGCGAAGAGATCGATAAAGTGCTTCGCGGAGAACAGCTTCCTGCATTGGAGAAGAATGTCACGGCTTCCGCATCCGACGCACCGGCGGTCATTCCTGCTCCCGTGATTGAAGTGGCGGTTGCAGCCGCTGCAAAAAGTGAACCGAAGAGTCCTGCTGAAACACAACCGAAACCACGTACCCGCACGCGTAAATCATAATTCATGATCAACGCGGCGAATATCGACTATAAAGCGGAGATCGCACGGAAGGCGATCCACTTTTGCTCACTGAGCATTCCGGTGATCTATTATTTTATCGAGCGGGACCTGGCACTGATGATCCTTGTGCCGGTCACGCTCGGTTTTTTAACGGTGGATCTTCTTCGCTATTATCATGCACCGACTGCCTCTCTTTTTTATACGATCTTCAGTTTCATGCTTCGCAAACATGAGCAGGATCCGAACTCCAAACGATTGAATGGGGCGACAAATGTTCTGATCGCAGCAACGATCTGCGTAATCGTCTTTCCGAAGCTCATCGTGCTGACAGCGTTCCCGATCCTGATCATTTCCGATTCCGTTGCCGCATTATTCGGACGGCGGTACGGCAAACGAAAATTTCTTCAGAAAAGTCTTGAAGGAAGTTTTGCTTTCTTTGCCTCCGCTCTTCTGGTGGTCTATTTTACACCAAAGGTCGATCATGCAGTGATTGAATATGCCATTGGCGCCGCAGCAGCATTCATCGGTACGATCGTCGAAGCAGGATCGTGGAAGATCGACGACAATCTTTCGATCCCTCTCGCCGTGGGAGCGGCAATGTGGGGATTGTATTTCCTCCTGTATCCATCCGTGAATCTTTTCTCACTTTCATTCCATTGATGTTCTGTTCCATCCAACTGATGCTGTCAGGGATTTCGTAGAAATAATTTGATATATTCTATATATCATCCTTGTCATTTGCAGCAATTACCATTTCGCGAGATAATACTTTATGAGCAAGATAAAATTTGGTCTTCCCAAGGGAAGTCTGCAGGAAGCAACATTACAGTTATTATCAAAAGCCGGTTTTAATTTTTCGGTTTCATCGCGTTCGTATTTCCCTTCTGTGGATGATGATGAATTGGAAGGGATGCTCATCCGCGCACAGGAGATTCCCCGCTATGTAGAGGATGGGGTATTCGACGCAGGTTTGACCGGACATGACTGGATTATCGAGAACGGTGTTGAAGTCGTCAGTGTCTGCGATTTGATCTATTCCAAACAATCTATGCGCAAAGTGAAGTGGGTGCTGGCTGTCCATGAAGATTCACCAGTCAAAACCGTAAAAGATCTTGAAGGAAAACGGATCGCAACCGAAGTAGTCGGCATTACCAAAGCATATCTGCTGAAACACGGCGTGAATGCATCAGTGGAATTTTCCTGGGGCGCAACGGAAGTGAAAACACCGGACCTTGTTGATGCAATTGTGGAAGTGACCGAGACCGGAAGTTCTCTGCGCGCGAACAAGCTTCGCATTGTGGATGTGGTGCTTGAATCGAACACAAAACTGATCGCCAACAAAGCAAGCTGGAACGATCCCTGGAAACGGGAAAAGATCGAGAACATCGCAATGCTGCTGCAAGGCGCGATCAACGCCGGTTCCCGCGTCGGCTTGAAGATGAATCTGAAAAAAGCTGATCTGGAAAAAGTTGTTGCACTCATCCCCGCTTTGCGCAAGCCGACCATATCGCAACTCTCCGATCAAGAATGGGTCGCCATTGAAACAATCCTGGAAGAGAAAATCGTCCGCGCCATCATTCCTCAGTTGAAACGTGCAGGGGCCGAAGGAATCATCGAATATCCATTGAATAAAGTTATTTACTAGTTTGAACATCTTCCAGGTCATCGAGACCTGGAAGATGGATTAATTCCCTTCTTGAATCTCGACTCATCTCTTTCTACATTTATCACGCTGTCCGACCATCAACTACCGGAGTCTATCCTTGAAATCTTTTGTTCTCCTCATTTTCCTCGCTGCACAGCTCTATTCCCAATCCACTGATCCCCTGTTCCTGAGGATCGTTCTTCCCGAGAAGGATACAGTCAATTTCAGTTCATCCCGTCACCGTATCGCCGCATCCACGAATGTCACCTCCCGCGCATTCATCAATTATAAAGAAGTGAAAGTGTACCCCAGTGGTGCGTTCGTGGGGATGCACAATCTTACTTCTGACACGACCGTTCTTCATATCGCGGTCTTCAATCCGAACGGTGATTCATTATACAAAGACATTCTTTTCCTTAAACCGATCGCCAAGACTTATCCCCCAGGAGAGATCTATATTGACAATATTTCATTCCCCTCGGAAGATTCGTGGGTGATGACCGACGACATCATTGAAGTGCGTATGCGCGGAACACCCGGTCAGCAGCCGGAGTTCAGCATTGACGGTGTTGAATCCGGAATACCGATGCGCGAACTGACAGCAAAGAACGGCGCAGGACTTGGAAGTTACGTTGGTCAATACAAAGTGAGATCCACCGACAAATGCTCCGATGCCAATGTGACTGTGAAGATGTCCAGGAACTTCTTCAGCAGTGAAAAAGCGACAGCAAAAGGAAAGATCTCCATCATACAAGACTCACTCCCCCGCGTTGCTGAATTGACCGGGAAACGGCCGTTCCTGAATGCGGGACTTGGAACAGACAGACTTGGAGGAGCAAAACTGGGATTTCTCACTGAGGGTGTCCGACTCGTGGTCAGCGGAAAGGTCGGAACACAATACCGCGTGAAATTATCCAACGCAATGGAAGGTTGGCTCCCGCAGGATTTCGCGCAGCTGCTCCCTGCAAATACATCGCTCCCGTACACGCTCACCGGTTCTATCGTTACATCAGGAACCGACACGGAAGATGTCGTAAGGATCGGTCTTGGGCAGAAAGTCCCTTACACCAGTGAACAATTGACGGATCCAATGGCGCTCGTTGTGAATATCTACGGTGCCACATCCAACACGAATTGGATCACTCACAATCTTTCCGCTGCCGGGATCCAACAGGTGAAAGCTACACAAGTAGGCGAGCAACAGTTCCAGGTGACGATCTATCTGAAACAAACACAGCATTGGGGATATGATATTGGTTTTGAAGGGACGACGATGCGTGTGAGGATCCGCCGCGCACCGCTTGTTGCCGATACAACAAAGCCTTTATCCAAACTCCTTATTGCCATCGATGCCGGACACGGAATCGGCAGCGAAGGCGCCAAAGGATCGACCGGCACGATCGAGAAAAACTACACACTTGCCATCGCCAAAGAACTGAACGCACAATTGACTGCCAAAGGGATCCGCACCCTCATGACGCGCGAAACGGATTCGAATGTTACGATGACGGACCGTGCAGACAAAGTGATCAATGCCAACGTGCACCTGTTCGTCAGTATCCATTGTAATTCCATCGGTGAAACGTCGGATGCGGAACTTGTGAAAGGGACAAGCACATATTACCGCTATCCCGGATTCAAACCGCTTGCCGACATCATGTATAAAAAAATGCTCTCGCTAGGACTGGCAGAATGGGGTGTGACGGGAAATTTCAATTTCTCACTCAGCGGACCGACGCAATTCCCAAATGTGCTTGTAGAAACAGCATTCCTCTCGAATCCCGAAGATGAAATGAAATTACTGGATCCGGAATTTCATAAAAAGGTTGCGGGAAAGATCATTGAAGGCCTTGAAGAATTTACAAGGTCATTTCGACAACCATAAACTGTCTGAATTATGCAGTTGAGTTTTTTGATCGTTTCCCTTTTTTTGATGGTCCTTTCCGACTGTGAAGGTCCGCCGCCAACATTTGACATTCTATGGCGTGCCGAGGAAAACAAGGGTGTGCGTCTTCCCACCGAAGCTGTCAATTCTGATCGTGGACTTTTCTGGTCAACCGATGGTAAAGAACTATACTACTCGGCACTTCAAGGTAACGGAGGAACGATAAAAGCATATTCGTTCGCAACCTCAACTTCACGCACAATTTTCACTACACCCAATGGTATCTATTCACCGTTTCTTTCAAAAGATGGGTCCACTTTTTATTTTATTTCGACAATTGTCACTTCCGATAATGGATTCGAAGAAACGATCAATAAAGTGAGTATAACCAATCCCACAATAACCAAAATTGATCAGTATACTGGATACAGTGCCCTCTATTATGGATTAATGCCTTATGCTGTTTCAGGCGATAATTCACTTTTGGCATATTCTATTCGTGATTCAATTTATTTGTATTCTAATTCTACCGCAAAAAAACAATTTCTAGCTGAAGGACTACCAATTTCATTTTCGCCCGACGGAAAACAATTGTGGTATTACAAATACACAGATAATTATGACAGCACAACATTTCCTACGTTTGTTGTAACAATTTCCGACACAACGAAAAAACAATTACCATTCTCGCTCAGTAAACATATTGGTTCGGCACGATGGGACTTGACGGGGATGAAAATCGTCTTTTACGAACAAGGTTGTATCTCCAAAGTAAAGAATATCACTACCGGTGCAGAAAATATCATCTGGCAGTCACCAAAATGTGATCCATTTATTCAGCAAGATGCTCAATGGGAAGATGATTTCAAGGACCTTCAGAATAGCTGCTGGCGTGATGATAACGGTCTTTTTATCCTTGTCACCGTCAAACAGATACCGTGCAATTGTACACCGATAGGGTTTACTCGACAGTATTATCTTCGGCGCATTACAACATCACCTCGATCAGATTCAGTTTTCGCATTCCTGAATGATGATGTAGGAAGCGCCTCACTCTCTCCTAATGCTAAAAAACTTGCCTACACTGTAGGGGGACTTGACTACGGAATCTATATTAAAGAACTACCATAAATACGATCGTTTCACATATTGAGACCAGAATGACTCTTACACTGACAGGCAATACACTTACAATTTCGGATATCTATCAGGCAGCGGTTTCGTCTCAGAAGATTGCTCTCGCCCCTGCTTCAAAAAAAGCAATGCAACGTTCCCGTTCACTTGTAGAAGAATGGCTCCGCAATGATGAGGTGATCTACGGCGTCACCACCGGATTCGGTGAATTTGCGAATGTCCGCATCCCTCTCGATAAGATAGAACTGCTGCAAAGGAATCTTATTGTAAGTCACGCCGCCGGCGCAGGAGATCCGCTGCCGTATGAAGTTGTCCGCGCGATGATGATCCTCCGTATCAACGCACTGGCGAAAGGATTCTCCGGCATCCGTCCTGCAACAGTAGAATTCATCGTGAAATTCTTCAATGCGGGACTCATCCCGGTCGTCCCCTCGCAGGGCTCAGTTGGTTCCTGCGGGGACCTTGTTCAGCTCGCCCATCTCGTGCTGACAATGATGGGACACGGAACGATCTACGATTCAAAGAGACAAAAGACCGGAGCGTCACTCACACTTCTAAAAAAGTATTCTTTGAAGCCGCTTCGATTAACAGCCAAAGAAGGGCTGGCACTCATCAACGGTACGCAGATGATGACTGCATTTGCATCGCTCATCATCCATGAATCGCTGCAGCTGATGAAACTTGCCGACATCTCCTGCGCGTTGAGTGTTGAAGCATTGAAAGGAACGGATACTGCATTCGACGAACGTATCCATAGACTTCGTCCATACAAAGGTCAGCTCTCTTCTGCTGCAAATCTCCGCAAGCTGATGAAGTCCAGCGAGATCCGCGAGTCACACCGCCACCACGATGACCGTGTGCAGGACGCGTATTCTCTCCGGTGCGCTCCGCAGGTGCATGGAGCATCACGCGATGCATTGGAATATGCCGCATCCAAAGTAGAGATCGAGATCAATTCCGCAAATGATAATCCGCTCATTTTCCCGGATGAGAAGCAGCATCTCGAAGGGGGTAATTTTCATGGACAGCCGATGGCGCTTGCGATGGATTTTGCCGGCATAGCACTAGCCGAGCTCGCAAATATTTCCGAGCGGCGGACCGAGCGGATGGTGAACGGTGCACTCAGCAGACTTCCCCGCTTTCTCACTTCGAATGGCGGGCTCAATTCCGGATTGATGATCGCACAATATACGGCTGCGTCGTTGGTATCGGAGAATAAAGTCCTTGCGCATCCTGCAAGCGTTGATTCCATCCCAACCTCGGCAAATCAGGAAGATCATAACTCCATGGGTTCCATCGCCGCGCAAAAATGCTGGCGCATCTTGAAAAATGCACAGACAGTCATCTCCATCGAAATGATGACCGCTGCGCAAGGAATAGACTTTCATGCTCCGCTCAAATGCGGCAAAGGAACTGACGCAGCATATAAGACGATCAGGAAATCAATTCCGCATTTAGAGGAAGACAGAATACTGCACGATGATATTCAGAAATCGTTGGAATTGCTGAAGAGCGGGATAATTCTGAAGAACGTTGAGAAAACGGTCGGGATACTCGCCTGATCAAAAAATAGGAAAAGAGGAAGTAATAATGATGCCATGATTCCGAGTCATGGCATCGACATTTTAAACAGAACACAAACAGTAATTCACAGATCTTTAAGACTGTGAGGTGTTAGTGATAATGATATCCGGGATAGAGCAGATTCACCGCCATCAAATGCATGGGACTGTAAATAAACCCGAACACTTTCCATGCGATAAACAGACCAAAGAATCCTGCCGGCGAGTTGTAGAGGAACGTCAGATATTTTTGTGCTGTTTCGTGCGGCATGAAGAATGGAATGATTCCGCTCCCGTCCAGCGGCGGCACGGGAAGAAGATTGAAAAGAAAGAGAAGAAGATTCAGTGAGAAGAACAGACTAAGGATTGACGCAGCGAATTCCATGTTTCCCGGTTCAGTCGCTTCGACGATATGTGAGAACGTAAGACTTTCCGGTGGGAACAATGCATTCGTCGCAACTCCGATCCTGATCAGAACAACGGCGATCAATATGAGCAACAGATTTGCCATCGGTCCTGCCAATGACATTACAGCGGATCGTTTCGGATAGGCAAGCGCCCATTCTTTGTTATACGGAACACTGGCCCAACCCATCATCCACCCGCCCAACAGAAATGAGATGATCGGCAACGCGACCATTCCGATCGGCTCCCGGCGAATATGTGGAAGCGGATCGAGCGTCACTTGTCCCCCTTCATATGCAGTACTGTCGCCGAGTTTCCAGGCAGCAAGAGCATGTGAAGCTTCGTGAAGCGTGGTCGAAAAAAGGAATACCACATACCACTGAATTCCGGTGACGAATGTTTCCATAATACATCGCTTTTTTGGTGTTCGGGTGAAGTGTTAATGTAGAAGAAGATTCTTTCCAGAACAACTCAATTATTCAGTGATATTTTGGACAAAGGAAAGCCTGTTTTCCGTATATTGAAGACAAATGAAACCATCGATCGAAATCATGTCCCCCGCCGGTTCCTGGGAAGCGCTCTCGGCTGCACTACACGCCGGCGCGGATTCCGTATATTTCGGTGTTGAGCAGCTAAATATGCGGGCGAAATCCTCGAATAACTTCACCGTTGAGGATCTTCCGAAAATTATCGCACTCTGCGCCCAGCATCACGCAAAATCATACATTACCCTCAACACGATCATGTATGATCACGATCTGCAGTTGATGAAGACGATCGTCGATGCAGCTAAATCGAACGGTGTCCCCGCAGTGATCGCATCGGACCATGCCGTATTGATGTATGCAAAGAAGCAAGGTATGGAGATCCACATCTCCACCCAAACGAATATCACCAATATCGAAACGATCGAATTCTTTTCTACCTATGCCGATGTTGTTGTTCTTTCCCGCGAGCTTTCCCTTTCCCAGGTCTCGGATATCGTGAAAGAGATCCGCCGCAGGAATATCTGCGGACCTTCGGGGAAATTGATCCACGTTGAGATATTTGCCCACGGTGCGCTATGTATGGCAGTCTCCGGCAAATGCTATTTAAGTCTGCATACACACTTCTCTTCCGCAAACCGAGGCGCATGCATTCAGAACTGCCGCCGGGATTATATCGTAACAGACAAAGAGACCGGTTATGAATTTGAGATCGACAATGAATACATCATGTCCGCAAAGGATCTCTGCACGATCGGATTCTTGGACAAGATCATTGACGCAGGTGTCGAGGTGTTAAAGATCGAGGGACGAGGACGCTCTGCCGATTATGTTCATACGACGACAACATGTTACAAAGAAGCTGTGTTGTCCATTACAGACGGAACGTATTCCGAAGAGAAAGTGCAGCGATGGATGACCGAACTTTCCACCGTATTCAACCGCGGATTCTGGGACGGATATTATCTCGGAAGAACGATCGGCGAGTGGAGTACTTCGGACGAATCTCTAGCCACCAAACGGAAAGTGTATCTCGGCAAAGGGGTGAATTATTTTGCCAAGCAAAAAATCGGGCAATTCACGATCGAATCCAATCAGATGAATGTCGGAGACGAGATCGTCGTCACGGGACCAACGACAGGTTACGTTCACGCGTTCGTTACTGAACTCCGTGTGAACGATGTACCGGCGCAACAAGCATTGAAGGGTGACAGCATCACTATTCCTCTCGCAGAGGTGATCCGTCCTTCGGATTCCATCTACAAACTGGTGGAAGTACGCACCGCGAACACAAAACCATCCGAATGATCCGCATCATCCATTTCAGAGAGAAGTGCATCGGATGCAATGCCTGCGTGGAACTTGCTCCCGACCGTTGGAGAATGTCCAAAAAGGACGGCAAAAGCGTTCTTCTTGAGGGAGAGGAAAACCGCGGAATCTACACTGCGGTCGTGGGCGATGATGAGTTTAAGATCAATCACGCCGCCGCACGCACATGTCCGACCAATGTGATTAAGGTAGAAAAAATGGTAAGAAAATCGTAGATTATATAAATTTATCAAAGGTGTTTATGAAACTCTCAAAAGAATTCATCCGAACGATCCCCAAAGTACTGCTACATGACCATCTGGACGGCGGCGTTCGTCCGCAGACCGTGATCGATCTTGCCAAAGAACAAGGGTACGACAAACTCCCGACGAGCGATCCTGTTGAACTCGATCAATGGTTCCAGCGTGGTGCACAGCGGGGAAGTCTCCCCCTCTTCCTGGAAGGATTCGAGCACACATGCGGCGTGATGATGACGGAAGAAGCTCTTGAACGCGTTGCGTTTGAGACCGTTGAAGACATGAAGAATGATGGAGTGGTCTATTTCGAGACACGATTCGCTCCGGTGTTCCACACAGGCAAAGGACTCTCCGTTTCACGAATTGTCAAATCTGTTTTAAAAGGACTTGAACGCGGAAAGAAAGAATTCGGCGTTCACTACGGTGTGATCATCTGTGCGATGCGCCATATGGAACCGGCCGTTTCCCTTGAAGTAGCGGAACTTGCTGTGGAATTCCGTAATCAGGGTGTTGTCGGATTCGATCTCGCCGGTGAAGAAGGCGGGTATCCGCCGAAGAAGCATGTCGATGCATTCCATTATATCCAGCGTGAGAATTTCAACATCACCATTCATGCAGGCGAAGCGTTCGGAAAAGAATCCATTTGGCAAGCCATCCAATGG
>CAIVNT010000204.1 GCA_903907305.1 uncultured Ignavibacteriota bacterium | reverse complement strand
TACCAATGAAGCAGTTATTGTTCTTTCTTCGAATAATTCTGTTCCTGCTCCGCCCCTCTTCAAGATGACGAAATTCAATACCGGCGCAAACCCAGGCGGAAAATTGAATTTCATCGATGGTGAACAGTGGGAATCCAAAGAAGTGATGTTCACGAATGTTACGATCACAGCCGTGGTGAACGCAACGCGCGGCACATGGGCGTTCTCTGATTCAGCCGGCAACACGCTGTCGATGTATGACTGGTCGACACATTTTACACTGGCAACAAGAACGCCGCCGCGTGATCCGAATTATGTTGTTCCTCCTGTCAACACGAAGATCGATACCATTCGTGGTTATGTCGGTACCGTTTCCGGCGGTGAAGCAAGCAGAGGATACCGCATTTCCCCCATCTTTCCATCCGATGTGAAATACGGCGCGATCCTTCCCGGTATTATTTCGCATCGCCGCAATCCTGTGATCGTAACGAAGGACAGCACGCCTGTTATTTCTGCGAAAGCATTCAAGCAGACGGGCTCATTCTTCAATCTGTCGAATGTAAAATTGGTCTACCGCGTGAACAACGGCGCATGGATCGAAAGCACCATGGTTGCAGCTCAGGCCGGCGTGGATTCCATCTACGCAGCGAAGATCCCGAAGCTGAATACGGGTGATTATGTGTACTACTTCATCAAAGCGACGGACGCCAATGCACAGACAACAACGTTGGCAAATACTGCTAATCTTGTTCAGTTCGATACTTCCAAAGGAACATTCTTCTATAAAGTGATCGACCGTACCGCGCAGCCGGTGTTGTCCATCCGCGATGTTCAATATACACCGTTCATCAACGGCCGCACGCCGTATCTCGGTGCAGTCGATTCAGTCGGCGGTATCATCACTGCAGACACGGCAAGTCTCTTCAAGGCAGGCTTGAGCCTTGGCGGAACGAGTGTCTATTATATGCAAAGCGGAAACCAGCCGTTCAGCGGTGTCTGGGTAGTCGGAGCGGATTCCATTATGGCAAAAGTTGCGAACGGGGACAGCGTTGTTGTCCGCGGTTCCATTCAGGAATTCAATGATGTCACAGAGATTTTTAATGTCTCTTCTGCTCGTATCGTATCCAAAGCAAACCCATTACCGGCAGCAGTATCGCTGAAGACGGATCGTTTTGGTCCGAGCGCATCCAACGGAAATCTGAACGCTGAACCGTATGAAGGTATGCTCGTCCGTTTTGATTCCGTCCGAGTGACCTCCATCGACCCGGTGTTCCAGGATGTCTATCAATATGAAGTGACAAACAGTACTGCACCGATCCTTGTTGCACGCGACGGAAGAAATTCCTACACGAACGACACGGCTTCGACTGCGACCGGCATCAAGATCAAAGTCGGAAATAAATTCAATTCCATTACCGGTATCCTGTATTATAATAACGGACGCTATAAACTGGTGCCGAGAACAAATACAGACTTCGGAACGTTGACCGGCGTTTCTGTCACACAGACAGCGATTGTTCCCGGAACATTCACCTTGGAACAGAACTATCCGAATCCATTCAACCCGTCCACGAACATCCAGTATGGTTTGCCTGTCGGCGGACTTGTCACACTGAAAGTATACAATGTGCTCGGACAGGAAGTTGTAACATTGATCAATCAGCAGCAGAATCCGGGTACCTATACCGTGAATTTTGATGCAACTCGTTTCGCAAGCGGCATGTATCTCTACCGTATCTCGGCAGGGAACTTCACGCAGGTGAAACGCATGATGCTGATCAAGTAATATCGTAATTCAATTCCGTCGGCGGGTGACTGTCGACGGAATTCTACTGATGAAAAAGTATATCGCAAATATTACTCTCATCCTGCTCGGCCTGATCATCGGATCATGTCAGAAGGAATTACCTAATCAGCCGAAGGCAAATCTATCGCCATCTACTCGGTTATGGGTTACTTCAGAAACGCAGTTGAATGAGACATTGTCCCGACAGCATCTTCATTTTTACGGCGAGGATCCGGATGGGTATGTGAAGGGTTTCCTTGTTGCGGTGAGTGATTCGAACCAGATCCTGACTCAGATCCCGAATCCTGATACTCTTACGTATTCGTGGGTGAAGCAGAACGATACGACGATCTCGATCCCGCTCCGCGCTAAGCGATCTAAGTTCACCATCATCGTCCG
>CAIVNT010000203.1 GCA_903907305.1 uncultured Ignavibacteriota bacterium | reverse complement strand
TCGCCAATGCGGGCTTACCCTTTGTTTCGCTTATGACAGATCCGACTACCGGCGGTGTCACAGCCAGTTTCGCGATGCTCGGTGATTTTAATATCGCCGAACCGAACGCGTTGGTCGGTTTTGCCGGTCCGCGTGTCATTAAACAGACTATTGGGAAGGACCTGCCGGAAGGATTTCAGCGGGCTGAGTTTTTACAGGAAAAAGGTTTTGTGGATCTCGTCGTTCCAAGAAAAGATCTGAAATCGACGATCTCCAATCTATTCGAAATGGTACATTAAAATTTTATGGATATTCATATTTTAGGTGTTCCAATGGATCTCGGTGCAGGTCGCCGAGGTGTTGATATGGGACCTTCCGCAATACGTATCGCCGGCGTTTCGGAAAAACTTCAATCGCTCGGTCACACCGTGATTGAAGAAGGCGACATCTCCACAAAGATCCCTGAGCAGCAAAAGGTCAAGAATCCCAAACTGAAGTATCTTCCCGAGATCGTCCGTGCCTGCACGCTGCTCGCAGCCAAAACGGAAAAGATCCTCGAAGGAGGCGGTTTTCCACTCATCCTCGGCGGGGACCATTCTATTGCAATCGGCACAATTGCGGGTGTCTCAAATTATTGTCAGCATCAAAAAAAGAAACTCGGCGTCATCTGGGTGGATGCCCACGGTGATATGAATACAGATGTTACCTCGCCGTCCGGTAATATTCATGGAATGCCGCTTGCTGCGTCTATCGGACTTGGCGCACTTGAACTGACCTCCATCGGCGGCGATTATCAGAAACTCGATCCAAAAAATCTCGTGATGATCGCCATTCGCGATCTTGATGCCGGAGAAAAAGCAGCGATCCGGAAGAATAACATCACAATCTTTACAATGGAGGATATCGATAAGCACGGCATGGCTGTCGTTATCACGAAAGCACTCCACAAACTGAAGGATGTCGATTTTGTTCACATCAGTTTCGATATGGATGCAATGGATCCCAAGGAATGTCCCGGTGTTGGAACGCCGGTGAAAGGCGGGCTGGAATACCGCGAAGCACATCTGATCATGGAGACACTTTCAACGAACAACCGCATGCATTCACTGGAAGTGGTCGAAACAAATCCGATCCTGGATACCCGTAATCAATCCGCCGAATTTGCAGTGGAATTGATGCAGTCCGGCTTCGGTAAAAAAATTATTTAATCCTTTTTCACCAATAGATTGTGCATTCCAATCCCCGTAAGTCATTTTGAGCGAAGTCGAAGGATGACTCGGCGAAGAAAAAGAAAATAAAATTTTAAGTCACCCTGAGCGAGTCCCGCTGTTTGGGACGAGTCGAAGGGTCTATAAAAATTTCTCCTTTATTGATCACACTCTCTCATATCTCTGATCTCCGTCCGCGCATCTCGTCAATTCGTGCTGAAGGAAAATCCGTCGCGCTTGTTCCGACAATGGGATTCCTGCATGAAGGTCACCTCTCACTGATTCGGAAAGCAAAAGATGAATGTGATATTGTCATCGTTTCCATCTTTGTAAATCCAACGCAGTTCGCTCCGCATGAGGATCTTGAAAAATATCCAAGGGATATTAGCGGCGATTCCGAACGAGCTTCCGGTGCGGGGTGCGATATGCTCTTCATACCATCCATCACCGAAATGTATCCGGACGGATTTTCGAGCACTGTTTCGGTTAACGGACTTTCCTCCGTTCTTGAAGGAGAGTTTCGTCCAACGCATTTTCAAGGTGTAACGACTGTCGTTCTCAAATTGATCAACATCGTTCAGCCGACCGTCGCGTATTTTGGACAGAAGGATGCTCAGCAGAGTGTTGTCATCAAAAAAATGGTGAACGATCTTAATGTTCCTGTCACTATCGTTATTGTTCCCACGATGCGTGAGCAGGATGGATTAGCGATGAGTTCACGCAATGTGTATCTCGATCCTGTGCAGCGCAAGGATGCCGTTGTGCTCTCCCGTTCACTGGATCTTGCCAAAAGCAGAATTGTCGAAGGTGTAAGGGATCCGCAAAAAATTATCGCCGAAATGAAAGAGCTGATCCTTTCCACTGGCCCCGCTACGATCGATTATGTGGAGATCGTGGATGCGGATCTGTTAAAGAAAAAAGATACGCTCATCAGGGGGGAATCTGTTCTCATTCCGCTCGCCGTCCGTTTCGGATCGACGAGGTTGATCGACAATATTATTGTTACCGTATAATTTGCCGGACGTTCTTATTGTCTCAAGTGATTTACATGCAGAAGCAAGAAAATCGTTGCCACTGATTTCACAGAAAGAACATATGTAAAGAAGTTTTATATAATCTGTGTAATCTGTGGCAAAAATTATTTATAAGGGAAGTATTTACATTACGTTAAAGGAATAATCTATGTCAAATTTTGCAACGATCATTATGGCTGCAGGCAAAGGGACCCGGATGAAAGATCCGACCAAAGCAAAAGTAATGTTTGAAGTGAACGGCAAGCCGATGGTGCAGCATGTTGTTGAGATAGCGCAGTCCCTTGGCTCCGAACGTATCATAGCGATCGTCGGATTCCAGCGTGAATCTGTTTACACCCATCTTGAGAATGTGGCTCCCACTGTCGAGTTTGCTGTGCAGGATCCGCAGCTCGGCACAGGTCACGCGGTGATGCAAGCCGAACCGTTCCTTCGCCGGTATCCCGGAGATGTGATAGTCCTGTCGGGGGATGTCCCGGTCCTTCGTAAAGAGACAATCCAGAAGCTGATCGATTACCATCGGGATAATAATGCGGCGGGAACCATCCTTACGGCGCAGCTGGACGATCCGACCGGATATGGACGCATCCTGCGGAGCAAGAGTGGTTACGTTGTGGGTATTATGGAGCATAAGGATGCCACGGACGAACAGCGTACGATCAAGGAGATCAATTCCGGGATCTACATTTTCGATACGCGCTATCTGTTCTCTGCACTTCAGCATATCAATCCGCATAATGCCCAAAATGAATACTACCTCACCGATGTATTCGGCCATTTCTGGAAACAGAAGCTGGTTGTTGCGGCAATGCTCACGGATGATGCAAATGAGATCCGCGGTGTTAATACACTCGAACAGCTGCAGGAAGCAGAGGGTGAACTCAAAACACGGAACAAATAGCCCCCTTTTCATGTCTAAATCTCATAGTGTCTCATTTTGACAGGTACACTGGCCAAGTCTTAAAGAGTTGGCCAGTGTTAATACCTTGAGAACTTACACTGAGACAATACCCTATATTGACAAAGCACGCAGTTTTTCATAATTTGAATCAGTAGTGTCCGGTCATAAGTTGAATAAAATCAATTGATTAGTAGAACTGGGTTCCGGTTTTAATGGTTGTTCATCTGTAAGTGCTTCAAAAATATGGATT
>CAIVNT010000202.1 GCA_903907305.1 uncultured Ignavibacteriota bacterium | reverse complement strand
TGTAAAGAAACTCTCATTGGCTTCGAAACGGGCATTCTTCCTAATGGAAAATCTTCTTGAATGGTCCATTTCCGAATTGAATATGACGAAGCCCGCACCGGAACGGATCGAACTTGTTCATATCCTGCAGGAGAGTATCGATCTGTTCATTCTGCCGATAGAAGAAAAAGGATTGACCGTGGAACTCAACGGTGTTGAACAGGTTGTCGTTCGTGCGGACAGAAGGATGCTGCAAACCATCCTGCGGAACCTGATCTCCAATGCCGTGAAATACAGCTTCAAGCATACCTCCATCAGGATCGGCGTGAAGGAAGAAACAGACCGCGTGGAGATTATCGTCCGGGATTCAGGGAAAGGGCTTTCTGAAGGGGAGGATATCCTGAAGAAAGAGTTCCTGAAAAGCGAACAGGGGACTGCGATGGAGCGCGGTTCGGGGATCGGATTGTACATCGTCAAGGAATTCCTGGATAAGCATCACAGCACACTGGCGGTGGAAAGTATCGCAGGAAAAGGATGTGCATTCAGTTTTCATCTGCCGAAAGCGGAGCAGCAATGACCATAGAAGAAACTGTCAATCATATCATGATCGTGGATGACGAACAGGAGAATATCGATATTGTCCGCAGGAAGCTTCAGGATGCGCCGTACCGCTGCAGCAGTGAGACGGATACGGAACTGGCGTTTGCGGCGGTCGTCAATAACGTGCCCGATCTGATCGTGATGGACTGGCAGATGCCGGGGATGAGCGGGATAGAGATGATACAGCGTTTCAAACGCAATGAGCGAAGTGCGAAGATCCCGGTGATCATTATGACGGGGCTGATGAAGGAATCCGTTCACCTTCAGGAAGCATTCGATGCCGGAGCCTCGGACTATATCCGGAAACCTGTCGATACGCTGGAACTGCGATCACGTATTGCGGCCATTCTGGAACTGAGGGCGGAGCAGAGCAAGAGACTCCTGCTCGAACAAGAACTGCATGCTCAGAAGCAGCAGCATCTGCATAGGGAGATCGAGCGGAAGAAGAGAGAGCTTACTGAGATAACAGTACAGCTTGTGTCGAACAACCGTTTGACGGACCAATTCATTAAGACACTGGAAAAGATGATCGACGGATCGTTCGGGCAGCTGACCAGGAGCGCGATCGATCGTCAGGTGACGATGTTTAAAAAGGAGCTCTTCAAACTGCAGTGGGCCACCATCGAAGAAAAGTTCATCGGAAACGATTATCACTTCAAAGAGGAACTGATGCGGCGGTATCCCGATCTTACCGTGAACGATGTGAAACTTGCCATTCTCTATCATCTGAAGATGTCCAACAAAGAGATCTCTGAAATTACCTTCATCTCCTACGAGGGAGTACGCAAGGCAAGAACACGTCTGCGTAAAAAGCTCAATCTTGACAGTTCGGTAAATCTTGGCGAATATCTATGTGATTTTGGGTAGGTCTCATCCATCTTCCGTTCGCTCATTATTGTTACCTCGCTTCAGTTATTACCTTGAGACATCTGAAAAAGTCATTGCCCCAAAGGGGTCCCCTTGGGACGAGGAGCGCCCGCCTGACCGACGTAGTCGGGCAGGAAGCGACGAAGTTCCGCTTTTTGGAATCCCGCGAAGCGGAATCCTAAAAGCGGGACAATCTTTTCAAAACACCAATAAAAAAAAGGATGCTTCGCCATAAAACGGCTTGCAATGTCTCTTTTTTTGAATATTTCAGAAGTCTC
>CAIVNT010000201.1 GCA_903907305.1 uncultured Ignavibacteriota bacterium | reverse complement strand
CCGATCTCGCCTGCCCGCCATTTTTTTGGGGGAATACCTCAAATAATCACAAATTTAGGCCCAGACATTTACCCGCCGTCCAGACAGGACTTTTATATAAAAAAGAGAAATTAGTCCGATATGTTTCTTCCTTCACAAGAAGCGGACATTTTAATCCCAAAAGTAAAAAACCGCTCCTATACATAGTCAAAATTGAAAAATCCACCGCGTAAATTGATGAATTTTTAATCAAAAATTGACGGCACAATCTTTGACTATAATTTTGTTGATTTAACACGCTTTTTTGAGACTCTTACGATGAACCATAGGTTATGACAATGTTTATTCGATTATTATCCCTTCTCGCTTTTCTGATTGCACCCATCCTCGCTCAAACCAACGACGACTGCCTGGCTTGCCACTCGGATAATTCGCTCACAATGGAGAAAAAAGGGAAGACTGTTTCGTTATTTGTGAACGACAAACATCTCGCGGTATCACCCCATAAAAAATTCAGCTGCACCACCTGCCATACCGGATTCGATCCGAACAATGTGCCGCACAAAGAGAACATCACTCCAGTTCAGTGCCGGACATGTCACACGAAAGATGTTCCAAAACATACGTTCCATAAGACAGTCGTTGCGGATGGGAACGATAAGAGTGCTATGTGTAAGGACTGTCACGGAAAGCATAATGTGATCTCACCGAAAGTAGCCGGAGGAAGATTCAACAGTGCAACAATTGCTGAGGATTGCGGCCAGTGCCATTCGGACAAAAAAGAACATTTTCTAAAATCAGCACACGGAACGGCTTTGGCACAAGGGGTTAAGAATGCTCCAAACTGTTTATCGTGTCATGAAAAATTATATCCTTCCTCTCTCAAATCGGACAATACGGCGGAGAAGAAACTTCAGCAGGAGCGAATGTGCATATCGTGTCACGGAAAGAAGGAATCGACACAGGATGTCGCTTCAGAATTCGTCCACGCATACGAACAAAGCGTTCACGCCAAAGCACTCAACAATGGGAATGGAAAAGCGGCGAACTGCGTAGATTGTCACAGCAGTCATGATATGCAGAAAGGTGCAAATCCTAACAGTCGTGTGAATAAAGCGAACATTCCTTCGACATGCGCTCAATGTCATCCTGCAGTCGTTGAAAAATATAAAACGAGTATTCATGGAAAAGCATTTGCGAACGGCAATACCGCATCGCCCGTCTGTACGGATTGTCACGGCGAACATAATGTCCTCGGCACGAAAGATCCGAATTCGCCTGTTTCAAAATTGCATGTCTCCGAACAGGTCTGTTCGCCGTGTCATAGTTCTGTGAAGATGTCCGAAAAATTTGGACTGCCGACCGGCCGCACCAAAACATTCAATGACAGTTTCCACGGTCTTGCCGTAAAAGCGGGAAGCAAAGAAGCGGCGAACTGCGCAAGTTGTCACGGCTTTCACGACATTCTTCCTTCCAAAGATCCGAACTCAAGAGTGAACAAAGCGAATCTTGCCGTCACGTGTGGTAAATGTCATCCGGGTGCAGGGCAGAATTTCGGTATCGGATCGGTACACATTACAACGCAGGCAGACAGTGAGGATGATCTGATCTATTTTGTTTCCAATATCTACGTCGTCCTTATCATTGCAACGATCGGCGGTATGGCGCTTCACAATATCCTGGACTTCCTGCGTAAATCAAAACGCCGGCTCCGTCATCGCAGACATGGTTATGATTTTGAAGAGGAAGAGACCACTCATGCGTTGTACGTTCGTATGACGCTGAACGAACGGATCCAGCACGGAACATTCGCGCTCAGCTTCATTATGCTCGTGCTGACCGGTTTCATGCTCCGTTATCCGGATGCATGGTGGGTTGTCAGTATACGCTCATTGAGCGAATCGATCTTTGACATCCGCGGTATTCTGCACCGCACTTCGGCAGTGATTATGGTCGTTACATCATTATACCATATCTATTATATCTCGTTCGTCCCGCGTGGAAGGCAGCTCATCAAGGATCTTCTTCCGAAGATCTCCGATGCGTATGATGCGATCGATGTTGCAAAATATAATCTCGGTATTACAAAACAAAAACCGCTGTTGGACAGGTTCAGCTATGTTGAAAAAGCGGAATATTGGGCGTTGATCTGGGGAACGATGGTCATGGGTGTTACCGGCGTCATTCTGTGGTTCGACGTCAACTTCATCAATATCATCGGAAAGAATTGGTGGGATGTCTCGCGGGTCGTCCACTACTACGAAGCTTGGCTTGCAACGCTTTCCATTATTGTGTGGCATTTTTATTTCATCATTTTTAATCCCGATATCTACCCAATGAACCTTGCGTGGTGGAAAGGGACGATCTCCGAAGAAGAAATGGCGGATGAACATCCTTTGGAATTACGCAGAATCAAAGAACAGGAATTAGCTGCTAAACAAGACGAACCAAAATCAGAATGAAATCATTATCGCTG
>CAIVNT010000200.1 GCA_903907305.1 uncultured Ignavibacteriota bacterium | reverse complement strand
CCTGATAATCCTTTTTCAGCGGTGATTGGACAGACCGAAGTTCTTCAGCGTTCATACATGCCTCTTATAGGTTTTAGCGCTGCCGGAAGGGTTACAGTGTTCAATTGAAATGGCGCTAATCAATATGCGAAAAAGTAAGCGTACGTGTTATGGCTGTGCCGTCAACAGCGGCGGTGGTCAGCTGAATAATGAGTTCTTTCTCTATAATACGGACATCTCGAATGTATGTATTGCCGACATTGGCCGGTGAAATTGAACCTTCAAGATGCACCGTGAGCGTTCCTGCAATTTCGTCCAGACTGTAATCACCGAAATACGCATCATATCCGTTCACGGCATTGCTATTATTCTTGCCGAGGTTCGTTTGCAAGCCATCTTCCGGTCCGGAACGGTCGCGTTTCATAAACTGGGCGGCAAAATATGTTGGTGCAAAACAAAGTATGCCAAGCGGATCACGGCCGAGAAACGGGTCAAGACGGATCTCCCCGGCATCGTCAACATCCACCCGCGATCGGAGTTTCCACATGCCGAGAATCCCGGAAGCAAGATTGGAACCTGGTGCTGGAAGCGGAACTTTCATAATTTCCTGAGGGTAAATGTGCAGCAGCAACTCATTACTGATCGTTGAAAATCAATGAAACCGTACATCTATTATATAGCACATTGCGTATTGTATTTCTGGACATGTGCAGAATCCGGCACACCGGCTGCACAATGTCAGGTTTTGCTGTTCTATTCCATCGTGATGATCACTTTTCCTTTGGCGTGACCTTCTTCCAGATAACGGATCGCCTCAGCAACCTCATGTAACGGGTAACGCTTATCGATGACAGGGACGACTTTTCCCGTTTCAAGAAGTTGGATCATGATGTTCAAATCGTTTTGATTTGGTTTTACCATGAGATTCCCCATTGTGCGGCCGCCGAACATCGAGAGCCAGGGCCCCAGCAATATTGCCTGAAACATTTGTGCCGTTGAACCCCCCGTCATCACATACACTCCTTGCGAATGTAATGCGCGCTTGTAATCCGAGATGGGATGGAATCCATTCGCCGCAAGAATAATGTCATACTGTTTTCCGTTTTTTGTGAAATCTTCTTTAGCGTAATCAATAACATGGTCTGCCCCAATGGAGCGGACCAATTCTGCTTTTGCCGTGCTGCAGACAGCGGTCACTTCGGCCCCGAAGTATTTAGCGATCTGCACGGCAAATGTTCCAACACCGCCGGAAGCACCGTTGATCAGCACCTTTTGTCCGGCCCGTATCTTTCCTTTATCCCGAAGTCCCTGAAGAGCGGTAACGGCCGCCACCGGTAGGGATGCTGCATCGTGGAAAGAAATATTTTCCGGTTTCAGCACCAATGCATTTTCACGCACGCAAACATATTCGGCAAAACCACCCCAGCCGAACACCGACAGATCACCGAATACCGCATCGCCTTTGCGGAACTGACGAACATTTTTTCCGGCCGATTCAATCACTCCCGCAATGTCGCATCCGAGTATATTATTTTTGGGTTTAAAAAGTCCGGTCATGAAACGGATCGGGAACGGATCTGCTCTCAGAAGGTGCCAGTCGGCAGCGTTAACAGAAGCGGCGTGATTTTTTACTAATTCTTCGTCCTCTTTGGGTGTCGGTTTTTCTATATCTCTTACTTCAAGAACATCGGG